>NZ_JAMYPU010000012.1:0-178926 GCF_040320535.1 Mesorhizobium sp. M0676 | reverse complement strand
CCTTTGAATACATCTGCAAAATCTGGACAAAAGAGCCCGAACGATTCAGGCTCGATCCAACCCATCAAACCTTGGGACTAAACATCTAGCTTTCCCGACCTTACCGCCCTAACGGCTGCCTCGAAAGCGAGAGAAGTTCGGCCTCATCTTTTATCCCGGCCATGTAGTTGGCAATGATCCGAGAGGCCAACCGGCCCTGCGCATCGGGTGATTGGTCGTCGACGAGTTTAAGCTGCTCGAAAACGCGCCCTAGCAAGGCCAATTCGGCAGGCTTAAAAATCCCCGCATCCAAGGCTTTTCGTCTGATGGGCATGACTGGTGTTCTTCCCTCACCGTCTCAAGCCGCCAACCTGAAATCCGTTCCGGAACATTTTAGCTAAAGTGAATGTTTCAATGGCTATGAAGATCGAAGCCGACGAATGCCGGGCAGCGCTGACGCTCATCCGGCGTACTATCGAGGAGCATTGTCCGCCTGGCGTGTTACCGAGCCAAGAGATGGTGAATGGCCTCTATGGGCCGGAACTGATCCACGAGGCGGAAGCACTGGCAGCTGCAATTGTCGCAACCATTGACCAGATGCAATTGCGCGTGATGATGAAAACGCCGTCCCCTAGTATCAAATAGAGACCGACACAGGGGCGCTCGCTTGGTCGCGCGACGGTGGGCTCGCACCGACCAGGGCAGGTGATGCGAGCCCGGCCGAGTCTTGCGGGACCTCGACCAGCAGCGAACACCCACTCGCTGCCGTTCTATCAACAAGCCCCCAAATTTCAGGTTCCGCTAATGTACAAAAAAGCCCACCTCCGTTCAGGTAGTGGGCAGTTTTGGGAGACACTGAAATGGGAACAGTGCGACCCGCCCGAAGTGTTTCGAGGCGACGATGTTCCAGGGGGATTCACAGATTCGCGCTTTCGATCTTTAGAGAAGGGCGGTCAAGTTGCTCGGTTCGGGGGAGCTTCCAATCCTAGACGAGAAGACTGATCGCCAGCGAAAGCGACGGCATCTGCCTCATTTTCGAATGCTCGGGAATACGCTGCACCGTTCCTGCCTATGATGCGAACAACCCACTCGCCCAACGAATGGCCGATCTCTAGGAAGAGGGAAGACGAAGACGCCGGCCGGTACGTGACGCTGTCCAAAGCCCTCGGGAGGCTTGTCCCGCCAAAATCGGCACCATCGGAGGACAACTTCACGCATGCACTGACTCCCGAGACCGCGAGTCAATTAGCGCGTGCTTAATTAGTTCCAGAACGTTTTAACGAATCGTTGACCGCGCTGTCCCATTATAGGACGGCGCGGTCAAACCCCAACCTTGGCTGCGCAGGCGGCTTCGGCATTGAGTTCCACCCCGAACTGTCGAAGCCGCCACCCACATTCCACAATTTACCAGCAATGGTTGAATCAACCGTTACTGCACGTGCTTTCCAGGGCGCTTCTCTGATCGTTAGACTTTGACGGAACAAACCGGGATTCACCGATTCGAGGTTTCGATCTACCTTGCCCGGACCGAAGCGATCTTCGACGATATCGCCAACGCCCTCAGAGAGCCCCGCCTTGACGTGTGGCGCCCTGTCCGCGCCAGCTGTTCCTTGGCCTTCCCAGATAGCGCATCCCTGTCGGTGATTGTTTCACGGTCTTGAGCAGCACTTCATGTAGATCCTGCACGGTATGGTGGTTGTCGCAGCTCGGGGACAAGCGAGCTGACGATTGCCTTGTGCAGCCGTTCCGCCTCGGTCCTGAGCGGCGAGCTGTTCCTGCGAAACTAGTTGTGAGGGGTTTTCGTCTTGACCATGGTAGCGAACTCCGTTGAGGGGATCGCCGCAACGAGGGACATGTTTCCGGTTCTTGCACCAAAAAAAGCCCGTCGCGGTGAGCGACAGGCTATTATGGGACTTCAGGGGATTAGAACTTGTAGGCGATGCCGAAGCGAACCTCGTTGGTCTTCAGATCAACGTCGGCGTTGACCAGACCTCCAAAGGATTCTGTGCCGAAGTCGGTATAGCGATACTCGCCTCGCAGCAGCAGATTGTCGGTCATGGCATAATCCAAGCCCACGCCTATCGTCCATCCTGTGAATGTATCTCCGAACGAAGGTCCGCCTCCATTATTACTTATGTCGACATCGCCAAACGCAATGCCACCCGCAATATAAGGAAGAAAACGATCAACGGCATATCCTAGGCGCAGTCTTGCCGCCGCACTCCAGTTGAGTTCTTCAGTGGCGATGCCGCCCGGGATCGGGATACCAGGAGCGCTGAAGACTTGGCCGCTGCCATCAACATTCGCATATACGACGTCCAGCTCCGCGCCAATCACAATGTTATTGGACATCTGATAGTTGTAACCGGCGTAGACGCCTCCAAGGAACCCGTCGGGATCTGTGTCGACAAAGCCCGGCCCACCGATTTCGTCTATGTTGCCATTCCCCCAAGCATAGCCTGCCTGTAGGCCGACATACCCACCTGTCCAGCTAAAGACCGGCGCGGCTTCTGCAACGATGGCATCGGCAGCATACGCCGACGAAGCCAGCAGAGACAACGACAGACCAAGAAGCAGCTTCTTCATAGGTGATCTCCTGTAACTACCTTTTTGGTAGCAGAGCGCGCCGATTGATGCAGTTGTTTTTCTGCCACAGTTGGCCGAATTCAAATCGGTCCGCCCGCACTGCCATTAGAACCTTATGCCAACTCGCTGGTGGCGATCGGATCGCCCCTCGCCACAGTGGGCAACTGCTCGGCCACCCAACTGTCCAGAACCTTCAGGCCGGGAACACTCATTCCGGTATTCCAGAATTAACATCGAGGAGGGTACGATAAAGGCTGTCGACCTCCTTGTCGTCGAACGCCTCGGTCAGCTCGCTTTCCGCAATCCCCTCAGCCTCCGCGTCGGCGATTAGGCGCTTTGCGAGCTGCTCGATCTCCGCTCGCTCTTTTGGCGCACCGGCGTCGGATAGATCGTGTTTTTTTATCCATTGGTTCAGGAATACGACGGCCGGCTTGCTCATTCGGGAACACCTGGGGCAAAGTGCACGACGGCATCGACCAGCGTCCGATATAGGCTATCAACCTCTTCGTCGATCTCTTCGCGCTTGATCGTCAAGGCTTTAGCGTCGGCATACAATTTGTGTATGTACTCACTTACCGAAACGGCGCCGGTCTTAGCCGTTTCGGGGAGATTGTTGCCGATCCACCGATCGAGAAAGTTGACGCCGCGTGTGCTCATGAAGCCTAAGCTCGATCCAGCGCTTAGGTTCCAGCAGGGCGCCCGACGGCGTCTTCGTCGACCTCGGCTTCCATCTCGTCGTTGATGGTCTTGGTCTTGGCAAAACCGGCCGTTGGCACACCGTCAAAGCCCTGCAGCCACGCGTCGGCATGTTCCTGCCAGTAAGCTGGCGCCGCACGCTCCTTACCATCCTTGCTCGCTTGGGCGCCGTACATCCAGGCGTAGGTGGCCCGCTCCTGATCTTTCCTAGCCACGGCCATCGGTGTCATCCTCTCGAAAGTCCTGCAGGGAGGCGTGGCGCAGGTCATCCTCGCCGCGCAGGTGCTTTACGCGGCCGATCAGCCCCGGCTTGACCCATTGCGTCGCAGGCCGCTTCATGACGCCCTTGGGCGCCGTGCCTGGGTGCTCTTGGACGCGTTTCCATAGCCTCTCGCGCATTTCCCGGTTCAAGGTGACGAACGCGCTGCCGACATAGCGCCCTGTGCCCCGCTCGGCCATGAGAGCGAAAGCCGGCTTGCCCGCTTCACGCTCGACGCCGAGCAGATCGAACTCGTCGATCGCATAGCACTTGGCCTTCAGCCAGTTGGTCGAGGGACCGCTGCGGTATTTGCTGTCCTTCCGCTTCGACACCATGCCTTCAAGCCCAGCCTGGTCGAGCAAGTGGAAGATCGCCTTGGCTTCGCCGCGCAGAGGCTCGCTGAACTGAATACGCCGCCCGGGCTCGATCATGCTGGCCAGGATCTCGCGCCGCTCCTCAAGCGCCATGTCGCGCAGATCGTGCCCATTGAGGTGCAATAGATCGAAGGCGACGAAATAGAGGTCTTGCTGTCGGCGGGTGATCGCCTTGCGCAGATCGCCGAAGTCCGAAAGGCCAGCTTCGTTCAAGATGATGATCTCACCGTCGACAATCGCGCTTTCGGCACCAAGACTCTTTGCCTCCCCCACCAGGTCGCGATATTTCGCGGTCCAGTCGTGGCCGCGGCGAGTGTAGATCCGCGTCCCGTCTTCATCGACGATCAGCTGGGAACGGTAGCCGTCAAACTTCACCTCGTGAGTCCATCCATCACCCTCGGGAGGCTTCTCCACCAAGGTCGGCATCAGCGGCTCGATGAACTTCAAACGCATGGACTGACCCATCCGGCGATTCAATAAGCTTAAGTTAAAATGGTTCCGAAGCCTGAAATTGGCTTTGGTGCAACAAAACATGCTGACTGAACGTTGCTCAATATTCGCAGGAGGAATCGAGATATGGCTGACGACAAGAGCAAGAGGGACTTTCGCGATCGGGACCGGGTCTCGGCCGATGAGGATTATGAAGTCGAGTATTTCGCAGCCAACGCCGGGATCACTCCGCAGCAGGTCAAGGAATTGATCGCGAAGCACGGCAACCAACGCGAGACGCTGGAGCGAGAAGCGAAGGCTCTGCGGAAATAATGACCAGGCTTTCCGATCTCGGCAGACCAATAATCGGGCACCGACATGAAGGCCCGCCCGCGAGCGAGCTCGATCATTTCATGCCATGCCCTGTTTGAGGCCAACAGATCGACGTGCGCGATTTTCGCCAAGTCGCTTACCGTTCCGATCCGGATCACGATCAGCCTATCGAACTAGACGCTTAGGAACAAAAGTGCCGAAATACCACGTTGAGGAAATGGACGGCGATACTGTGACGGCTACCCACATCGTCCATGCGACAACGCCGATCAGGGCGGCGCGGGAAGCGACAGAGCGCGACGTCACCCTGCGCACCAGCGAACCCATCTGGATCAGGGTTGCCGACGAGAAGCGCGGCCACATCTTCGAATACAGTTTCAGCCTGTAGCTGGCGATCCAACCGGCTAGCTGAGTTTTTGGATGGCATACCATGCCGTCGACTTCTATACGCAAGTTCGACTATGACCCGAACACCAGGGTTCTCTCGGTTTGGTTTGTAGCGAGCGGGAAGCATTACGAGTTTTTGGACGTACCTGCTGAAGCCGTTGCCGCGTTCAAAGCTGCCTTTGCCAAGGGCGTCTATTTCAACGTTTACATCCGGAACCGTTACGCATTCCGGCTCGCGCCAGGGAGGGCAGCGGGCGAATGACACTACCGTTGCCGTCGATCGGCAGCGGGAAGGCATCCCGAGCCTGCGGTGGGCCGACTTTTCCACCCAACGCAAATGAAAAACGCCCGCCGGCCAGAGCCAGCGGGCGTATTATCTGGTGTTTTGGGCCTATTTTCCCATCGTCATCGCAGCTTTGCAGAAATTCTCGTGAGCCTTCGCAATATCTGCGTCAGCGCAGTCCTTCATCACCGCGTCCTTGTCCTCCTGAGACATAGCCGACCAGGCAGCTTTCGCTTCTGCCTCAGACTTCATGGTCTTCATGCCGGCGTCGGTGAAGAAAGGAGACATTTTCGCAGGATCGTCGAGGGCTGACGTGGTGGAGCTACCGGCAAAGGCCGATCCCGTCATAAAAGCAAATGTCGCGCTGAGAATGATCACTTTAGAATTCATCAAAATTCCTCCTAGGACAAACTGCTTGAATGCAGCCATGCTAGTCCAACGCTTGCAGGCAGAAAGGGTTTCCAGCCAAACTGAAAATTGTAGAAATTCATACCGATCGTCCGTCGTCAACCAGGAGGCATTGGCCCGCGAGTCGGTCAAGGCCGCCCGCGCACAACATCGATGCTGCAATTGCCTGGCCGGTTGCCATTGCCTGCTAGCGAGCGCACACTGTTGCCGCCGCCTCGAAAAACCAAAAACAACAGGCACGAGGCGCTTGGGAGCAATCATCAGGCTTTCGCCCAACCAAGGGAGAAGGCCATGCCGACACCGGCAGAGATCGACTCATTTATTTGATGGGCCAACTCGCTCACGACCAGAGCATCGTTTCCAAGCAAGATATAGTCGTCGGCTTGCTGGATCACGAAGGCAGTCCAACCACCGACGCCATTAGCCTTTTAGCCAGCATGCACCACACCCTGCAACGGACCCGCCAGAGCTTACACGAGGCGGAAGCGGCATATCGAGTCAGAGATGCGGAGTAGCGAAAAAACAAAGCTCGCATACACAGCCGCAGAGTTCGCCGAAACACGGTTTAACAGTGAAGGCAGCCGAAATCATCTTGTCCGTGAACGGCTCCTCACGTGTCGCTTGCGATGCAGCAGCACGCGCATTCAAAGAAGCGGTGGCGCACCGACAACAGCAGTGACGTAGAACGATGAAAAGCCCTCTGACATCTGGGGACGCCGGGCTTGTGCAGGGATGGCCCGCGCTTGCTTCGAGCGCGGGCCGACCATGATGAGTGAGGGGCCATCTTGGTCACCGGCAGGGACCGCTGAAGAACGCGCCGGGTGCGACCGAACAGCCTGAGGGTAAGGATGTTCCCGACTGACGCAAAAAAGCCCGCCAGCGTGAGCCGGCGGGCAATGGCCTGGAGTATGCTGGAACGAGCCAGCATAAATCAACGAGCGGTGGAGGGGTTGGTTGCCCGAGCACGCTCCAGGAAATCGTGCAACGAAGCCCAAGGGTATCTCCAAAATTGCTCGTGGGGCGCGGTCTCGCGATGTAGCGGTCTCCCGACTCGAACCCCCGCAGCCGCGGTCTGCCATCCTATTTTCACGCCGTTACGGCCGTTCACCGCATTGGCCGGACAGACCCATTCCAGGCATTGCAAGGAAAGGATAGCGTGATCGCTTCTTAGGTGAATGCCTCACTGTCGCGGAACTCAGCACGCGAGGCGATGTGCAGCGAGAAAAGCAATGAAACGCGCACTTGGCGGGCTCCTGCTGTTCGGCATTAATCGAGAACAGGCAGCGGTAGCTATCGGCGTCAGTCCAACGACGTTCGACCAGATGGTCGCGGATGGCCGTATGCCACAACCGCGGATGCCCAGCAAAGAGCGCTATGTTTGGGACGTGGAGGAACTGGCAGAAGCGTTCCGGCGGCTACCGCACCGCAACAGCAAACTTGACGGCGTGTCCTCCAGCGATAATCCTTGGGATCGCGGATGATGGACGTGGCGAGCACCATGGTGAAATTCAATCTGAGAGGCGTTGTCGAAGACAGGGATCGGCACGGCAATATCCGGCTGTACTTTCGCGCACCGGGCAGGAAAAAGATCCGTCTGCGCGAAAAGCCGGGTTCGGCCGAGTTCCACGAAGAAGTGCGCTGCGCGCGCGATGGCGTTCCTTACAAGTCAGTCCAGAACGTGGTCAGACCTGTGGAGAGACCAGTAGCACCTCGGGGCAGTCTGATGTGGCTTTGCCAGGAGTACTTCCGGCGCGGTGGTGCAGAGGTCGGCGAAGGCACAATGCTTCGACGACGAATAATTCTCGAAGGCGTTTGCAAGCTGCCTCACCCGCTGACCGGGTCAGTTAATTCCGACTACCCTACGAAAGGCTCCTTGCCATTTGCGACCATGAAACGGGCGCACGTCAAGGAGCTCCGGGATACCCGGTCCGACGCCCCAGGGGCGGCCAACAATATTACAAAGGCGATCAGCGCAATGTTTGCTTGGGCCAAGGATGCCGAGATGGTGGACGTCAATCCCGCGAACGGGATAAAGCGCCTGACTTCGGGCAATGGCGAAGGTTTCCACACCTGGGAAGTGTCAGAGATCGTCCAGTACGAGAAACGGCACGCGCGCGGCACCATGGCTCGTATGGCGCTGGCGATTTTCATGTTTACAGGTTTGCGACTGTCCGATGCAGCAGTCTTCGGCAGACAGCACATTACCCAGGTTCGCAACAAGGATACCGGGACCTGGGAGAAGTGGATCAGGATAAAGCCTGGCAAGACAGACAAGAGCAAAGTGCGCAAGGAAGGGATTGTCGTCGAACTGCCTCTACTTCCCGAACTCGAGGACGAGCTTTCCTTCGCTCCCGCCGGCAACCTGACATTCCTTGTCACCGAGTACGGTCGGCCTTTCTCGGAAAACGGCTTGGGCAACAAGATGCGCCAATGGTGTGACGAAGCCGGGCTTCCCGGGTGCAGCGCCCACGGGGTCCGCAAGGCAGGCGCCACCGTTGCCGCAGAAAACGGCGCCACGCATGAACAGTTGAAGGCGATTTACGGCTGGACGACGTATCAGCAGCCCGACCACTACATCCGCAAGGCACGCCGCCGGATAGTGGCGCAGTCTGCCCGGAGCCTTCTGGTTTTCGATCGAAATGAGTACGAAAATGTCCCACTTTTGGAAGGGGTGGATGTGAGTGGGACAAAAAAGTACAAAAAATCCAATTAAATCAACGGCAGCGGAAGCCAATGGTGGGCCCGGAGGGACTCGAACCCCCAACCAAGCGGTTATGAGCCGCCGGCTCTAACCATTGAGCTACAGGCCCCACGCGCGCTGGATTAGTGTTTTTCCTTGCGCGGCACAAGGCTTTCCGGACGGGCTGGCCGAGATCGCCCAAATCAGCCCATATTCGCGCCCTAGTCGACAGGCGCGACTGGATCGCACACCGAGGAGATTTTCATGACCAGACATATTTTGCCGCTCGCACTTGCCGCCGCGATCGCTTTTCCGGCGATGGCAAGCGCTGCCGATTCGCTGCCCCCGCCCCGCATCATCGTGTCGGGTGAAGGCCAGTCGACCGTGGCGCCTGACCTGGCGCTGCTGACGCTCAGCGTCATGCGCGAGGCCAACACCGCACGCGCGGCACTCGACGCCAACAACGACGCCATGGCCGCCGTGATCGCGGCAATGAAGTCGGCAGGGATCAAGGACCGCGACCTGCAGACCGCCGGCATCCAGATCAACCCGCGTTACAACTACACCAACAAACCGGACGGCAGCCAGGAAGCCGAGCTTGTAGCCTACCAGGTGACCAACACACTCTCGGTGCGCATCCGCGACATCGACAAAACAGGTGAGATTCTCGACAAGGCTGTGTCGCTCGGCGTCAACCAGGGCGGCGGCATTTCGTTCTCCAACGAAGACCCGAAAGCTGCCGTCACCGAAGCCCGCAAGAAGGCGGTCGCCGATGCCATGGCCAAGGCCAAGACGCTGGCCGAAGCCGCCGGCGTCAGCATCGGCCGGGTGCTGGAAATCACCGACCAGAACGTTGCGCCGGCGCCGATGCCGATCAATGCCAAGGCCTTCGATGCGGCAGGCGCCGCGGTTCCCGTGCAGGCCGGCGAGAATGCCTACGCCGTGCAGGTAACAGTGACATTCGAGCTCAAGTAGCAGGCCGCCGGGCCGGCCGCGGTTCTGCTGAACCCGTCGGCCGGAACCGCAGATTTCCGACATGAAAAATCGGAGGGCTGGCCTCCGGGGTTTTTTCGAGCCGCACCTTTCCGCGGAGGGAAAGGGGCTCCTGGCTGACCCTAGAAGGGTCATGCCGCTACTCCAGGCTGATCCTCGCAGAGGAACATGCCTCCGGATCGACCTTCGCAGAAGGTCGTATCTCAGACTGATCTTCGCAGAAGATCAGTCTGGTTCTCTTAGCGATAGATAACCGGGCAGCCGCGCTCATTGGCGAACACGACCACTACTCGATCGCCATACTGGCGGCCGGCGACCTTCACCACGCGGCGATTGACATCGACGATGCGGACGCGGTGCAGGCCCATGCGCTCGGCCTTGTCGAGGGCGCGATCCGGCGAGCAGCGGCGCCAATTGCGGTCACGGCGAAAGCCGTCCTCATCGTCGCCGGTGTAGACGCCGACGCGGCGGTCGTGGTTGTTGCCGAAGCCGAGATAGATCGAGTCCGCCTGAGCGGGCACTGCGGCAAGGGTGCCGAGAGCTACGAGACCCGAAAGGGCTGCCGTCTTGAATGAGTTGAACATTGTCTTCTCTCCTTGTTGAGGGCTTGCGCCCGTCTTGGTCGAACCGATGGGGGGAGAATGCTCCTTGCAATCTGAACTCTTCGCGAACCGGCCGTTCATTTTCGGTTAATCTGCCCGACAGGTTGAAAGCAACCGCCCCTTCCACCGCTGCAAACGATCCTGACCGTCAAAAACGTCCAATGGCGCAGAACGCCCTATGGCAAGGTCCGTTCCAGAATGCTCAGGGCTCGTCGTCGAGCATATAGTCGAAATAGTCGTCCGGCTCGGCCAGATCGGTCTCACTGGCGCGGACGCGGCCGCGCATGGAGATGCCGGCATCATGAACGGTCTCGGCACTTCCCGACACCAGCCTGTGCCACCAGTAGAGGTCGTGCCCCTCGGCAACCAGCCGGTAGGCGCAGGTTTTCGGCAGCCAGGTGATGGTGCGCACATTCTGCGGCGTCAGCCCGACACAGTCCGGCACGCGCGCCAGCCGGTTGGCATAGTCCGAACAGCGGCAGCTTTGCCCATCGAGCAGCCGGCAGCCGACTGATGTCCAGTAGATCTCGCCGGTATCCTCGTCCTCGAGTTTAGACAGGCAGCACTTGCCGCAGCCGTCGCACAGCGATTCCCACTCGGTGGGCGTCATCGCTTCCAGCGTCTTGGTCTTCCAGAACGGCGTTTCCATTATGGGCTGAGATGTGGCCTCCGCATGCGGCAAGGTCAAGCTGTTGTGTGACTTCAAATTCCGGCCGCACCATAGGAAAAACATGAAGTTGCCTTCAAAACGCCGGTCAATCGTCCTTGGGTGCGGGTAATGCCTGCAAACCGGAACCAATCCGGTCAAGGACAGTTTGGGCAGGGATGGGACCCCACAAGGAGAATTTAAGATGAAACGCCAACCACGGGTACTGGCAGGTACGGCACTTGGCCTGCTTATGGCATCCGCGCCGTTGGGCGCATCCCCGTTGCACGGCAACGCCGTTTTCGGCCCCTTGCAGCACACGGCCGCGCCACTGATCCTGGTCCAGGACGACCCTGCTGCAGATGGTCAGCAGACCGACCAGGAACTGCCGCGCAAAAAGAAACGCCAGCAGGCCGAACAGGCAGCGCCGGCCGCCGACCAGCCTGCACCGGCTGCAGAGCAACCCGCCCCTGCCGCCGAGGAACAACAGCCGCGCAGGAAGAAGCGGGATCAGCAGCAGACCGAGCAGGCCCCGGCCGAACAGGCCGCACCTGCCGCCGAGGAACAGCAGCCGCGCAAAAAGAAGCGCAATCAACAGCAGCAGATCGAGGCGGCGCCTGCGGATGAGGGCGGCGCCCAGGCAGCGCCGGCGACCGATGAGCAGCCGCTCAAGCCACGCAAGAAGAAGCGTGACCAGCAGCAGATCGAGGCAGCACCGGCTGAACAACCGGCCGAACAGGTAGCTCCGGCAAATGAAGAACAGCCGCTAAAGCCACGCAAGAAGAAGCGCGACCAACAGCAGATCGAAGCGGCGCCCGCTGAACAGCCGGCCCAGCAGCCTGCCGAGCAGGCAGCGCCCACCGAACAGGTGGCGCCGGCAAACGACAACAAGTCGGGCAAGAAAAAGCGCAAGCAGGATCAGCAGATTGAGGCCGCGCCTGCCGACAAAGCGCCAGACGTCAAAGTTGCGCCTGCCGGAGAGCCCGCGCCGCAGGCCGAGCCGATTCAGCCCCCGGCCGATCAGCAAGCGGCTCCCGCCGAAGGTGAACAGCCGAAGGATCAGGCGAAAAAGCACGGCAAAAAAACTGTCAGCGAACAGCCGGTGACGGGCGAACAGCAGCCTGCGACCGGTGAACAACAGCCTGCGGAGCAACCGGCCAATGCCGAGCAGCCCGCGCAAGGTGAGACGCCGGCGCAGGGCGAAGCCACGGCCAACCCCGACGAAGCACCCATTCTGGACAGCCAGAAGGATGCCAGGCGCAAGCACCGCAAGGACCAGGGCGGCAACAGCCAGAATGGCGAGGGCCAAAATGGGAACGGCCAGAATGCTGGGGGGCAGACGGGCGAGCAGCCCGCGCAGGGCGGCACCGAGGCGCAAGCCCCGAAGCCGGCTCCGGTCGACCAGGGACCGCCGCCCACCGACGACAAGTCGGCTCAGCAGGCAATTCAGCCAGAAAAGATCGCCCCGGTGACGGAGGAAAAAGGCAAACGCGTCGAGCGTGCACCCGATGAGAACGTCCGCGACCGCCGGCGTCCGAAAGGCGTCGACGTCGTCAAGGAACTCGGCGACCGCGTCATCCTGCAGTTCAACAACCAGACGATCGTGGAAAGCAATGACGCTCCGCGCATGCACCGCGGCGCCAGGAATGTTTACTATGAGGAACTGTCGGGCGATCGCTCTCGGGAAATCGTCGAGCGCGACAATGGCATCCAGATCGTCACCATCCGCAACCGCAATGGCGACGTCATCAGGCGATCGCGCATCACGCCGGATGGGCACGAATATGTGCTGAGCTATGTCGACGAGCGCAGCTATGACGACGACAATGACTGGCGCGATCCCGGTGACGACCTGCCGCCGATGCGGCTCACCATCCCGCGCCGCGAGTACATCCTCGATTCGGAAGATGTCGAAAGCCCGGACGATTATTACGAGTTCCTCGAACAACCGCCGGTGGAGAAGGTCCAGCGCCTCTATTCCATCGACGAAGTGAAGCGTTCGGCGCGCGTGCGCGACATTGCCCGTCGCGTCGACCTCGATACATTGAACTTCGAGTTCGGCTCGGCCTCGATATCCGACACCGAAGTGCAGAAACTGGAAGGCGTCGCCACGGCCATGGAGAAACTGTTGAAGAAGAACCCGGCCGAAACCTTCCTGATCGAAGGCCACACCGATGCGGTTGGCACGCCGGAAGCAAACCTTGCTCTGTCCGACCGGCGCGCTGAGTCTGTCGCCGAAGCGCTGACCAATGCCTTCGGGATCCCGCCGGAAAACCTGACCACTCAGGGCTATGGCGAGGAATACCTGAAGGTCAACACCACGGCGCCCAACCGCGAGAACCGCCGTGTCGGCATCCGTCGCATCACCTCGCTGGTGGCACCGGTGGCGAGTAACAATTGATCTGCTTTCCAATGGCTTGAGCAGCTTTCTGGAATCAGATCGACAACAAGGACCCATCCCGGCAGATCGGGATGGGTCGAGCTGCGGACAGCAATCCCGGTTCAGCAAGAATTGTACTGGTATTAGAACCGGCTCATTGAATAGAGCGGCCGCCCTCCCCAGATTCAAGCCTGGGCGTTCCCTGCCCCGTCCCGACTCCAGCGGGATGCATTGAACCCCGCCGGCCCTCCCGGCGGGGTTTTTTTGCGTCGCAATTTGCCTTGCAAACTGCGGCAAGCTGATCGAAATACCCCAGTCGACCTCAGAAAGCTGACCGGAACCGCTGCATGAAACGTCTCGAACTCGCCATCGAATCGATCATCCTCGCCTCACGCTGGCTGCTGGTGGTTTTCTACATCGGGCTGGCCCTAGCGCTCGCCGTCTATGCGCTGTCCTTCGGCAAAAAACTCTACGAGTTCGTCATGGTCGCCTTCACACTCGACGACACCGACACCATCCTGAAGATGCTCGGCCTCATCGACGCCGCACTTGTCGCCTCGCTGGTGGTGATGGTGATCATCTCCGGCTACGAGAATTTCGTCAGCCGCTTCGACGACCAGGATGGCGGCGTGCACTGGCTGGGTACGATCGATGTCGGTTCGCTGAAGGTCAAGGTCGCCTCGACCATCGTCGCTATTTCCTCGATCCACCTGCTGCAGGTGTTCCTGAATTCGTCTTCCTATATGATCGACCAGCTGATGTGGCTGACCATCATCCACCTCGCTTTCGTCGTCTCGGCGCTGATGCTGGCCTATATCGACCGGCTGATGGGACTGAGCAAAGGCAAGAAGGGCGAGGAGTGATGAACCCCTTTTTCTCCCCATTCATGGGGAGGTGAGGCTGGTCCGCACAGCGGGCGAAAAGCCAATTGCTTGGTCTTTCGAACAACGCCGGCGGGTGGATGAGGAAGCAACGCCGTCGGCCCGTGATTTCCGTCAGTAGATGCTTTTGACGTTCGTCGGCGAATTGGCAAATACCGCGTCCGGCACGAAAAAGTCTCCGGCCAGCGGCCCGGTCGCGCCCGGCGCGTAGGCCGCGAAATCGGTCACGCCCTCGGCCCGCAGCACCTCTTCATCAATGTAGAAATTGCCTGATGTCTCGCGCGATGGCCGCAGGAAGATGGCGTGTGCGGCATCGGCCATGATGTCGGGCAAGCGGCTCATCGCCGCGACCGTCGCGCCACCGAGCAGATTGCGCACCGCAGCCGTGTCGATGGTCGAGATCGGCCACAGCGAATTGACCGCGATGCCGTCCTTGGCAAACTCGGCGCTCATTCCCAGCGTGCACATCGACATGCCGAACTTGGCCATGGTGTAGGCGACGTGGTTCTTGAACCATTTGGCCTTCATATCGAGCGGCGGTGCCAGATTCAGAATGTGAGGATTCTCAGCCAACTTCAGGTGGGGAACGCACATTTTCGACACCAGGAAAGTGCCGCGCGTGTTGATCTGGTGCATCAGATCGTAGCGCTTCATGTCGGTCTCCAGCGTGCCGGTGAGCTGGATGGCGCTGGCATTGTTGACGCAGATATCGATGCCGCCGAACTTTTCGACGGTCTTGGCAACCGCCTCGGCCACCTGCGCCTCCTCGCGGATGTCGCACAAAACAGGCAGCGCCTTGCCGCCGGCCTGCTCGATCTCCTCAGCTGCCGAGTAGATCGTGCCCGGCAGCTTCGGATGCGGCTCGGCGGTCTTGGCCGCGATCGTCACATTGGCGCCGTCGCGCGCCGCCCGCAACGCTATCGCCAGCCCGATGCCGCGCGACCCGCCGGAGATGAACAGCGTCTTTCCCTTAAGCGACATGTCTTGGCACCTCCCTTGCTACATCACTGACGCGAACCATTGCGCGGCGGCAATGCACTGCGCAAGGCCTCGGCAGCCTGCAACGGGTTACGCAACGTAGGCTCAAACGGAAAAGGGGGTTAGACCAGCACCAGGCCCTGCCGCATCGCGATCGCGATGGCATCCGTGCGGTTCGCAGCACCCAGCTTGATCAGGATCGCGGCGACGTGGAACTTTGCCGTGTGCACGGAGATGTTCAGCCGCCGCGCGATCACCTTGTTGGGCGCGCCTTCGGCCAGCAGCGCCAGCACTTCGGCCTCGCGCGGCGACAGCGCCGGACGGGCGGTAGCGCCATCGTCCAACGGCTCCTCGCCGAACAGCCCGCTATGGCTTCCGCCGTTGGCGGCGCCATCGAAATCGTCGTGGCGAGCGGGCGTCGAACGCCCATCCCTGGACACCCGGTAGCCGGCCGCCGCCAGTCTGACGGCAGCCGCGATCAGATTCGCATCCGACGCCAAAGGCAGCACGGCAAGCACCCGGTTTTCCGGCCGGCCAGCGCTCGCGGATAGCAGCACCCGTGGGATTGCGCTGTTGCCACCATCGGCTCGATCGAGCCAGGCCGCACTGTTCGCAACAGCGTCATCGAAGACAGCGACGTCGGCAATCCCGCTGCCGGCTACGACCGGAAGCAGATCGTCCGCCATGGCAAGCGAAGCTGACAGGCGCTCGGCACGCGCGGCATCGTGCAGCGCGATCAGCACCACGAGCTGGCGTCCGCCGCCCGCCACCTCCGGCCCACCCACCTCCGGCCCACCCGCCTCCGGCCTTGTCAGCGTGTCGCTTTCCATCGGCCCTCTCAGCTCAGCGGTTTTTCACCGACGGTCAGCGCGACTTCGCGCTGCTCGCCGCCGCGCACCACGCCGAGCGTCACCGCGGCGCCCGCGCTATCCGGCCCAAGCTTTCGGATCAGTTCGCGCGGGCCGTGCACGGCCTCGCCATTCCACGCCACGATGATGTCGCCCAGCGCAAGGCCGGCGGCCTTGGCCGGACCATTGTCGTCGAGGCTCATGACGATGGCGCCGCGCGCCGCGCCGTCACGGATCGGGTGCAGGCCGGCGCCGAGATAGCCGCGCGCGACATGGCCCTTTTCACGCAGCGTCGCCACGGCCCGCTCGATCGTCTCATAAGGCATGACCAGCGCACGACCACGTGGCCCAAACAGCAGCATGCCGATCAGCGCGCCCTTGGCGTCAAGCACCGGCCCGCCCTCGAAACGGCCGCCGGCATTGACGGCGAGATTGATGCGCCGATCGATGCTGCCGCCGCGCATCGAGCGCCAGGCGGGGCCGACCTCGCCGACCGAACCCGATACGGCCAGCGCCGAACCCTGACTACTGCCGATGGCGATGGCAAGATTGCCGGGCCGTACCGCGTCAGCCTTGGCCAGCGCAGGCGCTGCGGCAGCGCCGGCCGGCTTCAGAAGCGCTACGCCGGTCGACGGATCGCGACCGACCAGTTCGGCCTTCACCGCTTCGCCCGAAGCCAATGTCAATTCGATCTCCTCACCGGCCTCGACAGCTTCCTCGGCGGTGACGAAATAGCCGTCACGCCAGTGGAAGGCGCTGGCGGTGCGATGGTGATGGGTGGTGAAACTTGCCGTTGCCGGCGCAGCCTTGGCGGCGAGATCGGCGATGGCGTCGGAAAATGCATTAAGGTTGAAGTCACTCATGATGATCTCCTGGGTTTTCTCATGCCCCAGATATCGCTCGGCAGTGCGCCCGGAGGTACTCGTCTGACGGCTAGTTACTGGTGTGACTGGCCATCTGGTCAGGTCGCGGCAGTTCGAGCCGCTCCGCACATATAGTCATCATCGCGCCTGAAAACACGGAGCCCCGCCAATGGCCCTCGCCGCCCACAAATTCGAAACCGACGACACACTGCTCGACGCCTATTCGACGACAGTCGCCGACGCCGTCGACCGCATCGGCCCAGCCGTCTGCCGCATCGAGCGCGTCGGTGGCCAAGGTGGCCATGGCTCCGGCTTCGTCATCGCGCCGGACGGGCTGGTCGTTACCAATTTCCATGTCGTTGGCGATGCCAAAACGGTGCGCGTCTCTATGCCCGACGGCGCCTCCAGCGAAGGCCGCGTGCTAGGCCGCGACCCTGACACCGACATCGCGCTGGTGCGCGCCGATGGCAGCTTCACCGAAGTCGCGCCGCTCGGCGATTCCAAGCGGCTGCGGCGCGGCCAGATCGCCATTGCCATCGGCAATCCGCTCGGCTTCGAATGGACCGTAACGTCAGGCGTGGTCTCCGCACTTGGCCGTTCGATGCGCGCCTCGACCGGGCGGCTGATCGACGATGTCGTCCAGACCGATGCCGCGCTCAATCCCGGCAATTCCGGCGGACCGCTGGTGTCGTCGGCAGGCGAAGTCATCGGCGTCAACACCGCCATGATCCACGGCGCGCAAGGCATCGCCTTCGCGGTCGCTTCCAACACCGCCAACTTCGTCATTTCGGAGATCATCCGCTTCGGCCGCGTGCGGCGCGCCTTCATCGGCATCTCGGCCGACACCACCAGTTTGCCGCGCCGCGCAGCGCTCCTGTCGCAGGTGACCACCAGTACTGCGGTGCGGCTGCGCAGCGTCGAGAAAGACGGACCCGCGGCGAAGGCCGGCCTCAGGGAAGGCGACATCATCGCGGCGATAGACGGTCGCCCGGTCACCGGCGTCGACGACCTCGTGCGCATGCTCGACGCCGAACGCATCGGCCGCGAGACGCTATGCACAGTGGTGCGCCGCACCGGCGTCAGCCAGGTGACGGTGACGCCGGTAGCAAGGGCGAGCTGAGCCTTTATCGAGGCTTGAGCACCCGCCCGAGCAGCGACACCAGCAGTCGCGCAAGGTCACCGGTCGGGTCGAGGTCGGGATCGTAGATCGTCATGTCCAAGCCGGTGCAGCGCTGGTCCGCTGCCAGCGCCGACAGAATGGCAACGAGTTCATCGGGGTCGATGCCGGGGCTGCCGGGCGAATCCACCGCCGGCATCACCGTCTGGTCGAGCACATCGACATCGAGATGCAGCCAGTAGGGACAGCCGGCGCGCGCCAGCGTCGCTCTTGTCTTTTGCAACACTCCAGCCGCGCCGAGTTCCTGCGCGGCAAAGACGTCGATGCGCGGTCACGGCGGTCGCATTGATGTCGGGCCAGGCAAAATCGGCATCGCGGCTCTCGCGTTCGCCGATCTGAACCACCGCCTCGTCGGCGACGAGCGGACCGACAACACCTGGCCATTGCGCCAGCAAAGCCTCGCCGCGTCCGGTGGCAAGTGCCAGATCCATGCCGGCAACCGAGCCGAGTGAGGCATTGACATCGTAGTTGCCGGGATGGCGGAAATCGCTGTGGCCATCGAAATGGATCAGGGCGACTGCGCCCGAGCGCCGCGCGGCGACCAGTGCGCCAAGCAGGATCGAGCAGTCGCCGCCGATGATCAGCGGGAACTCGCCTTGCCCAAGCGCACGGGTGACGATCTCGGCAAGATCGAGGTTGAAGCGGCGGATCGCCGGACCCCATTACGCAGCCTAGTGCCCGGTTGCGGTTCGGTACTGTAGGCGGGTCTGTCGAGATCGACCACCCGCCCCGGCGCCAGCGACTCGATCAAACCAGCTTCGCTCAGCGCCTGCGGCGCACGCCAGGTGCCGGGCACATGGCCCGGCTCCAAGGGCCGAAGGCCGAGATTGGATGGCGCACGAACAAGGCAGATGTCACGCATGCGGCAGGCCCAGCTTCAACATCACCAACATAGACCGCATGGTGCGGGTCCGGCCACAGCGGCCGGAGCCGCTGCCGACATTTGCTGCCATTGTTCAGGCGCCCGCCGCGCCCGCCGCGAATTGCGCCTGAAATTCCGGGCTGAGCGGGATCGGCTTGATGACGTCGATCAGCACGCCATTGGGATCCCTGGTGATGAAATGGCGCTGGCCGAAGGGTTCGTCGCGCAGCGGGCACAGGATCGGCAGGCCGGCCGCAACGATCCGTTCATAGACAGCATCAGGATCCCTCACCTCGAAATTGAGCAGCAGCCCCGATGTGCGGCCGCGCCCCCCCTCGGGGATCGTCTCGTGGTCGCCCTGGACGATACCGAGATTGACCCGGCGATCCTCGGCAGACTGCAGATGCACATACCAGTTGCTCGCAAACAGCGGCTTGAAGCGGAAGTGATTGATATAGAAGGCTTTTGTGCCGGCTACGTCGCCCGTCATCAGCACCGGATAATAGCTCGTCGTCTTCATCTTTCTTTCTCCCGTTAGCCAACATACAGTTTGCATGTAATTCGAAATAACATACAGGCTGCATGTATGCAACGAGAAACCCCGCGCCGCTCCAACCGCGACCGCACCGAAGCGACGCGCGCCGACCTGATCGCTGCGGCGCGCAAACTGTTCATCGAAAAGTCCTATGCCGAGACCGGCACGCCGGAGATCGTTGCGGCCGCCGGCGTCACCCGCGGCGCGCTCTATCACCACTTTGCCGACAAGCAGGCGCTGTTTGCCGCCGTGGTCGAGCAGGAGGCGGCGGCGGTGGCGCAAGAGATCGAGCGCGCCTCGCCGCCTTCTTTGTTTGCCCGCAATGCGCTGATTGCCGGCTCGGACGCCTATCTCGCCGCCATGCGCGCGCCCGGCCGCACGCGGCTTTTGCTGCTCGACGGGCCGGCCGTGCTTGGCCGCGCCGCCATGGATGCGATCGACAATCGCCACGGCAACCGGTCGCTGCGCGAAGGCCTGGTTGCGGCGATGCGCGAACAGTCGATGACCAGACTGCCTGCCGATGCGCTGACCGCTTTGCTCGCCGCCGCCTTCGACCGCGCAGCACTTGCCGTCGAGGCCGGCGCCTCGGCCGAAGACTATCGCGCCGTGCTCATGGCTCTGATCGATGGGCTGTCTCCGGCTCGCCCTCAGGCAGGTCGTCCGGTTCGAACTCGTTGAAGCAGCCGAGCTGGCGTTTGAACTGGTCGATCAGCCAGGCCGCCGCCGGTTTCGGGCTGCGGTCGGCGCGGTGCATGGCATAGAGCGATGAGCGCACCTCGCTAAAAGGTTCAAGGTCGAGTTCGACCAGCCTGCCGCTGGCCAAATCGTCCGCGATCAGCCAGCGCGGCAACCCGCCCCAGCCCAGCCCCTCGCGCATCAACGTATGCTTGATACGCACATCTGTCAGCCGCCATGTACGATAGGCAAAGACGCCGAAGTCGCGTCCCTTGGTGCGTTCCGACTGGTCGCTGACAACCAGCTGGGTGTGCTCTCGCGCATCCTCGAGCGCCACCGGTTTCGGCAGCAGTGCCAGAGGGTGGGTGGGGGCGGCAGCCAGCACGATCGACATGAAGCCGATGCGCACGAGATGCACGTCGACCTCGCCCAGCAAGCCACCGATGCCAAGATCCGACTGTCCGCTGACGACATGGTCGGGGATCAGACCGAGCGTGCCGATATGCAGTCGCATCATCACGGTCGGGAACTGCGCCTCGAACGCCTTCAGCACCCGCACCAGCACTGGCGAGGGCAGCGCCGCGTCAACCGACAGCGCAACTTCAGCCTCCAGCCCCTGATGGTGACCGTCGGCACGCGAACGGATGCGCTGCAGCATGCCGACCATGCGCCGGGCGTCCTCCAGCATCGCCCGGCCGATTTCGGTCAGCTGCGGCTCGCGCGTGCCCTCGCGCTCGAACAGTTTCAGGCCAAGCTGCGCTTCAAGATTGGCGATGCCGTAGCTGATGACGGACTGCGCGCGGTTAAGCTTGCGGCCTGCGGCTGAGAAGCTGCCGGTGTCGGCGACCGCAACCAGGATCTGCAATTGGTCGAGCGTCGGATTGGGTTGCACGACATACCTACTTTATGAATGGATCGTATAGAAAATATACCAGTTTTTTTGAATGGGTCGGTAGGCCCATATCAGGCGGGAGAAATCAATTCCCACTGGAGAGAACCGCTATGTCTATCCTGCTTGTAACCTCGAGCCCGCGCGGCGCTGCCTCGCACTCGACCCGTATCGCTACCGAATTCGCTGAAAAGCTCGTCGCCGCCGACCCGTCGAATACGCTCGTCGTACGCGACCTAGTGGCCAACCCGCTGCCGCATATCGACACCGATTATGCGACCGGCATCTACACCCCCGTTGAAGCCCGCACGCCGCGCCAGGCCGAAGTCGTCGGCGTCTCCGACATCGTGCTTGACGAACTGTTCGCAGCCGACACCGTGATCCTGGCCACCGGCTTCATCAACTTCAACATCTCCTCAACCCTGAAGTCCTGGGTCGATCACATCTCCCGCTCCGGCAAGAGCTTCTCTTATGGCGAGGGTGGTCCCAAGGGCCTCGTCACCGGCAAGAAGGTCTATATCGTACTCGCCTCGGGCGGCATCTATTCCGAAGGTGCGGCCGTGCAGTTCGATCACGCCATCCCCTATCTGCGCGGCGTGCTCGGCTTTCTCGGCATGACCGACGTCGACGTCATCCGCATCGAAGGCGTCGGCATGGGCCCTGATGCCGTCACCGCCGCACTTGCCAAGGCGACCGCCAAGGTCGATGCCGTCGTGGCCAAGACCGCGAGCGCGCAAATCGCCGCGTAAGCACACCCCGTCATTCGCATTGAAAAGGCAGGCGCTTCGGTGCCTGCCTTCTTGCTGTCCGGGGCCGAGAGCAGGGTCCACCGGCAGATGGCGTGGTGTTCGTGGCGGGGTTTTCGATGGCTGCCAACTATTCTTGCCCGTTCATCAGCTGGCCCTCATAGGTTTGGAAGCCCCCGGCATCGCCATCGGATTTGCCGTTGGTCCACGGCCAATCTGTTTTTGCACCGACGGATCGGGCTAGACTCGTGCATCCCTGTCAAAACAGAGAGGCAACTTATGGCCGAATGTCCGAGTGGAGGAGAGAACAACGGAATTGTCGCAAGCGCTGTTGCCGACGACGATCCGCGTCTCGCGTTCATCTATCAGGAGGCGGTGAGAGGTCTCACTCAACAGCAGACGCTTGTGGAGAACATGAGCACCCGCCGGCAGCCTTGTCTTTGCCACCGCATTTGCCAACTCGCTACTCGGCGGTGCGGCGCTTTCCAACGGGCTTGGGCTTTGGGATTGGACCGCAGTGGCCCTGTTGTTCGGCATCGGCGGGCTGATCGTCTTCATGCTTTGGCCCTATCACCAATATACATTCCGCTTCGATCCGGAAGATCTGCTTGATCAATATGTCGACGGCGACAGGCCGACGACAATGTCGGCCATGCGCCGCGCGCTTGCCCTTCGGATCAAGGCGGACATGGCCGGCAACTGGCGAATTATCCAGCGGCTCCGGCTGGCGTTGCAGATTGCGCTGGTTTTTCTGCTGCTCGACATCCTGGCTTGGCTTTTGGCAATTGCGGGCATCTGATCACGTCTCAAGGTGCACCGGCCTCGGTCGCGCATCATACCTGCGTCCTAGGAAATGGACAGGATCTCAAGTTCGCGCGGCCCTAGTTGGACAAAGTCGCCAACGGTTTTTCCGGTCAGCGCGATGGCAACCGGCGAACCATGCGATATGGAAGCTTCAGACGGGTTGGCCTCATCCTCTCCGACGATGCGGAAGGTCTGAGTGCGGCCATCATCACGCTTGAAGGTAACGGTGTGCCCGAAGGCGATCACCTCATTAGAGGTGGGCACCGGCATAAGCTGAGCCGTACGCACGCGCTCGGCATAGTAACGCATATCTCGAACCGGAATCGCTGACTGGCGTCGCCGCTCATTGACATCTTCCAGCACGCTAGCGGCCTCAAGAGCTTGCTGGGCGCGAGCCAATTCAACCTGCAGCGTCTTGAGGCCCGCTTCCGTGACAAGGTTGACCCGATCGGAGACAGGGCGAGCCGGCAGGATGGTTTCCGATGCTGCCTCGGCGCTTTCCTCCTTGGCAAACGCTACGCTCAATTGTCGATACTTTCTGCTTGCGGCCCACTGCCATTATTCGAGATTCTGGCGACGGATGACCGGCGCAAAACCTATGTTCGGCGCCTCGACCAGTTCGGCCCTTACCCGAACATCCTCTCGCCTTGCTCGTCGACCAACTGCATGCCCTTCTTGATCGAGATGTCGACGGCGTCGTCCAGTCCGGCAAAGCGATCGGCGCGGATGAATTTGTGTTCCTTCATCACGCCGTCGACTTCCTTCGAAACCACGCCGCAGGTCTGGTATTGGCCCCCCTCCGCCTTGTAGGGCGTGGCGCTGATCAAAAATCCCTTGTGCTCAACCTGCTTTGCCGGTGCTGCGCTCTTGGGCTCGCCCGCCTCACCGCCGCCACCACCGAAAAGACGTTTCAGAAAAGACATGGGGCTTCCTCCAACGGCAATCATCCTGCACCACGTCTCGCGGTGCAGGATGATTTTCAGTACCGTTCCTCAGTCGAACGGGCAAGGGTTCTCGCCCGGGGTCAACCGCGCGATAGCGCTTCTAGGGCTTCAGCGGCGGCTTCCAGGACTGCAATCGCCTCGGCCTGCTTTTCAGCCGGCGCGTCGACGAGATCGCCGAGCGCGGCACGCAGCCGGTGGCGCACGGCGCGGAACTCGTCGCGGGCTTCCGAGCGACCCCGTCCACCACGCCGTCCGCCTTCCTCGCCGTCGTCGTTCCAGCCGAACCAGTCCCGCGCTTTCGCCATCTTGCGGCCGAAGCGCTCCAGATGCTCGAGCACGCCGTCGATCATCTCGCGGTTCTCGGCGAGATGCGCCTGCCCCGCCTCGGTGATCGAAAACACCTTCTTGTTGCCGTCGGCGGCTGAAGCCGCATAGCCGGCCTCTTCCAGGAAGGTCAGCGTCGGATAGACGACGCCCGGGCTCGGGCTGTAGATGCCGCTGGTGCGCTCTTCCAGCGCCTTGATGATGTCGTAGCCGTGGCGCGGCGCCTCGGCCAGCAGCGACAGCGTGATCAGCTTGAGATCGCCGTCGGCCAGCATGCGCCCGGCACGAAACATGTCGCCCGGGCCGCCGCGTCCACCGCCACGTCCGCCGTGGCCGAACGGACCAAAGCCGCCGCCCCCTCTTCCACCAAATTTGCCTGCCATGTGCAGGAATGCGCGCTCGGCGCGCTCGCCAAAGGGATGATGTCTGTGCATGAATTGCTCCTTGAGTTATATCTTACGATACATCTTAATTAGGCTTACCCCGCCGACGAGTCAAGATATATCTTACGATGTATCTAAAGGCGGCGCCAGAAGGTTGATTTCGCCGCCGCCGGCAGCTAGAAAGCGCGTGAGGGCCAAAACCTCTCCGTAAGCGTCTGACGTCAAGCAACGCATCCACCCCGGTCTTTCCGGGCAGTTCCGCCGGAAACCCGGCGCAACGGATGCCAAATGCGACGGACCGGATGTTTCAGGAAAATCCAAAAATGACCACGACCCGTAAGCGCGGCAAGCTGCCGGCGCGCTATGCCGCGATCGTCAGTCCGCTCGTGCTGTCGCTGCTGATGACCTTCATCGTCTCGTTCATATCGACGCTGAAAAGCCTTGGACTGCAACCTGATTTGCCGGCTGTCTGGCTCACTGCCTGGGGCCTGTCCTGGCTGGTAGCGTTCCCAACGTTGCTCATGGTGCTGCCGGCGGTGCGCCGCATTGTCGGCTGGCTTTGCGAGCCGGCGTCCCGGTAACGCCCATGACGGTAAGGCCCGCAGAGTCTTCGGGCCTTGCCTCCCTATCAGCGAGCCTTGCGCCGGTTCCAGGCATAGAGAAGATCGGCGAAACGATCATAGGCCAAGCGTGTCAGCGGCAGCGCGACCGGATTGCCGAAGAGCGTCGCCAGCCAGCCCTCGCCCGGCGTCGCCCGCCAGACGGCAACCGCGACATCGGCGCCGACCAGCAGCCTGCCTTCGGCATCGGTGGCATGCAGCCGGCGGCGTATGTCCTCCAGCGAGGCGCCGTAGCCAGAGAGCGCCGCCGGTTCGAGGTTGATGTCGCGGAATTCGATCCGCCCGGCCTTGATCGCCTCGATCAGCCGCCGTTTCTGCCTGGTGATGCCGCCATCGCAGACGGGGCAGCGTGTGTTGTACCAGACGGTCAGCGCAGGCTTGGACATGGCGCGACTATCGCCCTGACGGCACGGCCCCGCAATATGACGCCGAGCCGCACGGACCCACGCCCAGCGCTATCCAAGCGAGGCGACGATCTCGCGATAGGCAAATTCCGGGAAAGCCTTGAGCGTTCGCGTCTTGACGCTGCCGCCCGTTGCCAGCATCAGGGCGAAACGAGCAAGCACAGCGTCGTCGGGCGCCTCGATAATCGCCACCATGTCATATTCGCCCATAGTCAGGTAAAACGCCTTGAACGAGCCGCCCATGTCGGCCAGTTGCTTCTTGGCGGCATCGAGCCGCTTCGGCGACTCTCGGATATTTCTGGCGCCCTGTTCCGTCCAGTTCATCAGCAGGATGTAGGTTGTCATCACACACCTCCCTCCGGCGCCACGGAGCACGGCTGAGGACATCAGCCGGGGCGGACATCCGGTTTTTCGCCCAGAACATGCATCCGACCAGGCAAGTATCCTCCCGACGGAGATGGGCGACAAGAGCCTTCACCCGGCAACAAAAAGGGCGCCGTCGGCGCCCTTTTCGAATGCTGGTCTGTTGCCGGTATCAGCTGTCGAGGAAGCTCCTCAGCTTGCGGCTCCGGCTCGGGTGCTTGAGCTTGCGCAGCGCCTTGGCTTCGATCTGGCGGATACGTTCGCGGGTGACCGAAAACTGCTGGCCGACTTCTTCCAGCGTGTGGTCGGTGTTCATGCCGATGCCGAAGCGCATGCGCAGCACCCGCTCCTCGCGCGGCGTCAGCGAGGCCAGAACGCGCGTGGTGGTCTCGCGCAGATTGGCTTGGATCGCCGCATCGATCGGCAGGATCGCCATCTTGTCCTCGATGAAATCGCCCAGATGCGAATCCTCTTCGTCACCCACAGGGGTTTCGAGCGAGATCGGCTCCTTGGCGATCTTCAAGACCTTGCGCACTTTTTCGAGCGGCATTGCGAGCTTTTCTGCCAGTTCCTCCGGCGTCGGCTCGCGGCCGATCTCGTGCAGCATCTGGCGCGACGTGCGCACGATCTTGTTGATCGTCTCGATCATGTGCACCGGAATGCGGATGGTGCGCGCCTGGTCCGCGATCGAACGCGTGATCGCCTGCCGGATCCACCATGTCGCGTAGGTCGAGAACTTGTAGCCGCGGCGGTATTCGAATTTGTCGACCGCCTTCATCAGGCCGATATTGCCTTCCTGGATCAGGTCAAGGAACTGCAGGCCGCGATTGGTGTATTTCTTGGCGATGGAGATGACGAGGCGCAGATTGGCCTCGACCATTTCCTTCTTGGCGATCGCGGCTTCGCGCTCGCCCTTCTGCACCTGGTTGACGATCTTGCGGAATTCCAGGATTGAGATCGCCGTCTCGGTTGCGAGGTTCTGGATTTCCGAACGCAGATCCTTGATCGCGTCCTTCTCGTTCTTGGTGAATTCCTTCCAACCGCGCGAGGTCAGGTTGCCGATCGAGCGCGTCCAGTTCGGGTCGAGCTCGGAGCCCTGATATTCCTTGAGGAACTCCTCGCGGCGCACGCCATAGCTTTCGGCTAGGCGCAGCAGCTTGCCTTCGTTCTGCACCAGGCGCTTGTTGATGTCGTAAAGCTGCTCGACCAGCGCCTCGATTCGCGCCGTGTTGAGCGACAGCGACTTCACCGCCTTGATCAGCTGGTCCTTCAGCTCCTTCAGGCGGCGGTCCTGGCTGGGCGACAGCGTGCCGGTCGCGGCCAGACGGTTTTCGACCTGCTGGTCCTGCAGCTTGCGCAGCTTCTTGTAGGTGTCGGCGATGACGTCGAGCGTCTCCATCACCTGCGGGCGCAATTCCGCTTCCATCGCCGCCAGCGACAGGCTCGCCTCGTCCTCGTCTTCCTCGTCGTCATCGACCAAGCCGCGCGTGTCGGCGCCGACATTGGTGATGTCGTCTTCCTCGTCGCGTCCACGCCTCGGCTTGTCCTCGGCCTTGGGCGCCTCCTCGATGCGCTCGACCACCGGCGCCTGCTTGGCTTCGGGGCCCGCATAGGTGGCTTCGAGGTCGATGATCTCGCGCAGCAGGATCTTGGATTCGTTGAGCTCGTCACGCCAGATGATGATGGCCTGGAAGGTCAGCGGGCTTTCGCAGAGGCCCGCGATCATCGTCTCGCGGCCGGCCTCGATGCGCTTGGCGATCGCGATTTCGCCCTCGCGCGACAGGAGCTCGACCGAGCCCATCTCGCGCAGATACATGCGCACCGGGTCATCGGTGCGGTCGGTCGGCTCTTTCTTGGTGGTCGTGGCGGCGACGGCGGTGCCGGTCTGCTCGGCCAGTTCGTTGGCGTCTTCCTCGGCGTCGGCATTGCTGTCGGCGGCCTCGGGCTCCTCGCTCTGATCGTCGTCCTCGACCACGTTGATGCCCATGTCGGACAGCATCGCATTGATGTCTTCGATGCGATCCGGATCGGTCTCTTCCGACGGCAAAACCGCGTTCAGTTCGTCGAGAGTCACATAGCCGCGCTTCTTGGCGGCCTTGATCATCTTCTTGACAGCATCATCGGAAAGGTCGAGCAGAGGCCCATCGGTGGCGCCTTCACGTTCGGTCTCGACCTCTTCCTTTTCCTTTGTCGCCATAGTCTTTATCTTCTCCTAGCGGCCGAGCATCGAAGCCGCGTAGCTGCCGCACCGGTCAAACTACATGCGCTGGTGGCGCTTAACCGGGCCGGTAACCGAATCAACTCTTTTGTTTGTTCATATCGTGCCCCCAAAACCGGTTTTCACTTTTGGGCGATATGCATTAAGTCCAGATTAACCCTGATATCTGTGGCAGGCTGACAGCCTGTCCAGTGATCAGCACCTCGCGTCAGTGCATTTCCGTCGACGCCGGCGCGGGTTAAAGTTTCGAATCGTCCTGATTCCGTCATTCTGCCAGAAGGTCAAGCGCCTCTCGCATGATTCGCATCAAAAAAGCGAATCAATTACCCGACTTAGAGGCGTCGATTCGACGCGCAGCACGTACAACATTCATTCTTGCGCAGGTTTCGACCTAGACGCGCCCACCCCTGCCCGAGGATACACCGAACCCTTCGATCAGCGCTTCCGTTGCTTGTACATCACGGAATTGCGCCTGAATCTCGATGAGGTGCCGGTAGTTTTCGTCAGTGGGATCGCTGGCGAGCGCTGCTTCCGCCTGTTTCAGCTCCTTATGTAAGGTGCGCGCGCTGCGCTGCAAGTGCAGCGCCTGGTTGAAGGCGTCGCGCGCATCCTCAAGCGCTGCGGTTTCCAGCGCGGGCCATTGCCTGGTCCGTTGGATCAGCGCCACGGCGCGCCCCCAGATATCGCTGCAGCCGGCACGTTCGATGGTGGCGATCACTGCGCTACGGTCATTGGCCATGTCATGCGCCATCGCATCGAGGATGGCGGCGTGCAGCCGCTGCAGATCGGTGTTGGCGAGATCGAGGAACTCGACATGGGCGAAGTTCTCGTCGATCAGCGCCGGATGGTTGACGAGAGCTACGATGATCGTCGCCTCGCGCACCGACATCATCTCGCCACCGCGCTTGACCATGGCGGAGCGGCCGAGGCTTTCAGTGATCGCGGCGCGCGCGCCTGCCCCGCTGCCTTTGGCGAACTGTCCGCCGGGTGCGGGCGTTTTGCCCTGCCCCGGTTTCCAGTCCTGGCGACCTTGCCGCACTTCGCGCTGGGCGCTGAAGAAGGTCAGTTCCCGCTCGCGCATCCACTGCTGGTAGTGGTAGCGCTGGCTCTCATCGCGGATGCGGCTGGTCAGTTCGCGCAGCGTCTTTGTCAGCCCCGCCCGCCGCTCCGGCGTGTCGAAGACGCCACCGGATGTCTCACGCATCCACAACAAATCAGCGAGAGGCCGCGCTTCCGCCAGCACGGCACGAAACGCGTCCGGCCCTTCTGCCTTGACCAGATCGTCGGGATCCTTGCCCTCCGGCAACAGCGCAAAGCGCACCGACCGCCCGGCCTGCACCGACGGCAGCGCGAGATCCGCGGCGCGCCACGCCGCCTTCAGCCCGGCCTGGTCGCCGTCGAAGCACAGCATCGGCTCAGGCGCCATGCGCCAAAGAAGTTCGAGTTGGTTTTCGGTGAGCGCGGTGCCGAGCGGCGCCACGGCATTCTCGAAGCCGGCCTGCGCCAGCGCAATCACGTCCATATAGCCTTCGACGGCAATCACCGTGCCGCCTTTCGCCAGCGCTTTGCGGGCGCGGGCGAAATTGTAGAGCACGTTGCCCTTGTGGAAGAGCTCCGTATCGGGCGAATTCATGTATTTGGCCAGCGCATCGGGCGCCAGTGCGCGGCCGCCAAAGGCGATGATCTTGCCGCGCGAATCCGGGATCGGGAACATGATGCGATCGCGGAACCAGTCATAGGAGACCGGGATGTCGTCGCCATGACGCACCAGCCCGCAGGCCTCGATGTCGGCCTTGGGCACACCCTTGGCGGCAAGATGTTCCTTCAGCGCATTGCGGCTGTCGGGCGCAAAGCCCAGCCGGAACGATTGCTGCGTCGCCGGCGTCAGCCCGCGATCCCTGAGATAGGCGCGGGCTTTTGCACCCTCCGGTCCTTGCAGCCGCTCCTGGAAGAAGGCAGTCGCCATCTCCATGACATCGGTCAGACTGGCGCGTTCCTTCTCACGCTGTTCTTCCCGCTCGTCGCGCACCGGCATCGGCACGCCGGCCATGTCGGCGATCTTCTCGACCGCTTCGGGAAAGCTTAATCCGTCGAGCTCGGTCAGGAACTTGAAATGATCGCCCGACACCGAACAGCCGAAACAGTGATAGCGGCCCTTCTTGTCCTCGCAGTGGAAGGAGGGGCTCTTTTCGCCATGGAACGGACAACAGGCCCAATAGTCGCCGCGCGAGGCGTTGGTCTTCTTCCTGTCCCATGCGACGCGCTGGCCGATGACCGATGAAATCGGCACACGGTCGCGTATCTCATCGAGAAAGGCGGGCGGAAAGCGCATTGGGGGAACTCGTTTGTCCCTCATATAATCATGCGCGCGGAATCCGACGACCCTTATTGCGGACCATACCCGGTTTCCACAGCCAAAAAGCCCGGTTTCTACAGCCAAAAGAAAGGCGGCCGTTTAGGGCCGCCTCCTTTCAAGTCTCGGCATTGCGCCGGCGAGGCCGGGCTAATGCGCGGCAATGGCGCCGAAGATGACGCCGGACAGGACACTGACCAGCACATAGTCGTTGCCGACGCGGATCCATTCCTGGCCGCGGCCGGGGCGATGCAGGCCATAGCGGCCATAATCGCGGATCGGCTGGTGCCGCTTCCAGCTGGAATATTTCTGGCCATTGCGCCAATGGCTGCGCTTGACGACCACCGTCTTCTTCACGACGCGCTTCCTGACATCGACATGCTTGCCGGGCCTCTGCCAGTCGACCCGCGTGTAATTCGACTGAGGTGCGACCGGTGCGTTCACCGGTGCGGCCTGGCCGGTAAGCGAAGTGGCGGCCAGCATCGAGAAAGCGAGGGCGGAAAGAACAACACGTTTCATAGCGGGGCTCCTTGGTTGTCGATGCCTAGGGAATAGCGCCCGAAGGATGAACCGAAACTGAACACTAGCATTACATTTACGTAATGAAATCCTGTGCTTATCCTGGTTATTTGAACATCATCGCAAAGGCGATTGCCGGGAGTCCGGCAAACCGGGACGATCCGCTGCCATCACCAGGGATCCGCCATGCAACCATTTGCGCATCCGTCCATTTTCCGACACGCCCTGTCGCGCCGCGACGGCTCTTGAAATCGACAAGATTTTATTACCCGGCTAAAATATTCCGGATATTGTTCAAGACTGTCATGACCATGATTCGCAGCCCCGTTTTCCTCCCTGCACTGCGCGCCCTCCGCGTCGCGGTCCCTGTCTGCGTGCGGGTTTCGAAATGAGCGGCTCCGTCGTCCTGCTGCATCTGGCGGGCGCGGTGGCGCTGATGTTGTTTGCCACCCGCATGGTCAAGACAGGCGTCGAGCGCGCCTATGGCGACGTGCTGCGTCACCGGCTGCGCTCCACCATGCGCAATCCGATCATGGCGGTGCTGGCCGGCTGCGGCCTGTCCATTGCGCTGCAGAGCTCGACCGCCGTCACGCTTCTCGTCGGCTCCTTCGCCGGCGCAGGCATCGTCTCGGGCATGTCGGGCCAATTGGCTGTGCGCGGCGCCGAGATCGGCTCGGCGCTGGTGGTCAAGCTCTTGACCTTCGATCTGACGCTGCTGGTGCCGATCTGCCTCGTCGCCGGCACGGTCATGTTCATGGCCACCGAGCGGCGCGACTGGCGCCAGTTCGGCCGCATCCTGGTCGGCATCGGCCTTTTGGTGCTGTCGCTGGAAATGATCGGCCAGGCCTCGGAGCCGCTGCGGCAGAGCACGCTGATGCCGCTCATCATCGAATATTTCTCCAGCGACTACGTCACCGCCTATCTGCTCGCCGCGCTCGTCACCTGGCTGTTCCACTCCTCGATCGCCGCCGTGCTTTTGATGGTCACGCTGGCCGGCCGCGGCTTCATCCCGCCCGAACTCGGCATCGTGCTGGTGCTCGGCGTCAATCTCGGCTCGTCGATCATCGCGCCGCTGCTCACCCGAAGTGCCGAACCTGGCGTGCGCGTCGTGCCGATCGGCAATCTGTTGATGCGCGGCATGGGCTCGCTGGTGATGCTGATCCTGTTCATGACGCTGAAGCCGCCGGTCGCCTTCCTCGGCGCCACCGTGCCCGACCAGATCGTCAACGCCCACATCCTGTTCAATGTGCTGATCCTGCTCGCCGGCCTGCCGCTTGCCAGCTTGATCTATCGTGCCTCTGAGAAGATCGTCGCAATGGGCACCAAGCCAGCGCCGGCTACAGAGCTCGATGTGGTCGAACTCTCCGCCCTCAACGACGGCGCGCTCGACGTTCCGAGCCAGGCGCTGGCCAACGCCACCCGCGAGGTGGTGCGCGTCTGCGAGACGGTCGAGATCATGCTCAAGCGCATCATCGAGCTGTATGAAAGCGCCGACGGCGACAAGATCAAGGCGCTGGCCGCCCTTGACGACCGCGTCGACAGGAAGCACGCGGCGATCAAGCTCTATCTGGCCAAATTGACCAGGAACTCGCTCACAGAGGGCGAGGCGCTGCGCTGCCAGGAGCTGATAGGCGCCTGCGTCAAGCTCGAGCAGGTCGGCGACATCATCGTGCGCAACATGCTGGTGCATGTGAAGAAGAAGTTCGAGCGCGGGCTGGAGTTCACGCCCGAGGGCTGGAGCGAGCTGCTCGCCTTTCACACCTCGGTGCTGGCCAATGCCAGGCTTGCTTTCAACGTGCTGGTGTCGCGCGACCCTGAGACTGCCCGCCAGTTGGTGCTGGAAAAGGACCGGCTGCGCGACCGCGAAAAGGAAACCAGCGCCAGCCATTTCGTGCGGCTGCGCGACGGCACCGCCAAGAGCGTCGAGACAAGTTCCATCCACCTCGACACCATCCGCGACCTGAAGCAGATCAACTCGCTGCTGGCGTCGATGGCCTACCCGGTGCTGGAAGAGCGCGGCCTGCTCGGCGGCTCCAGGTTGAAGGCGAGCTGATCAAGAAAACCTAAACCGGCCGCAAAAATTTCTGCATTGCCGGCAAGCGCCATCCATGATTTGAGGCCAACTCGTTCAAGGATCGCTTCCGCGCCATGCTTCCGCTCATTGCCCTGTTCATCGCCGCCTTCGCTTTCGGCACCACCGAATTCGTCATTGCCGGCGTGCTGCCGCAAGTGGCCGACGGCCTTAGCGTTTCGATCCCGACCTCCGGCTATCTCGTCTCAGGCTATGCCGGCGGCATCGCGATTGGCGGGCCGTTGCTGGCGCTCGCCACCAAGGGCATTTCCCGCAAGACGCTGCTGCTTTGCCTGACCGTCGCCTTCACGATCGGCCAGGCCGCTTGCGCGCTGGCGCCCGATTTTGCCTCGATGCTGCTCTTGCGCATTGCGGTCGCCGTCGCACACGGCGCCTATTTCGGAGTCGCCATGGTGGTGGCTGTCGGCCTCGTGCCCGAGGACAAGCGCGGCATGGCCGTGGCTGTGATCCTCTCCGGCCTCACCGTATCCAATGTCATCGGCGTGCCGGCCGGCACCGCAATCGGCAATCTCTGGGGCTGGCGCGCCACCTTCTGGGTGATGTGCGCGCTGGGCGTGGTGGCGTTTGCCGCCATGGCCGCCCTCCTGCCGCGCAAAACGGGCGCATCGAGCCCATCCGCCAGTCTTGGCAGCGAGGTTCGCGTGCTGGCGCGCCAGCAAGTCTGGACCTCGCTGATCCTGATGCTGACGTTGATGATCGGCCAGTTCGGCCTGTTCACCTACATCACCCCGACACTGCTTGAGGTGACCCATCTCGACGAGAGCCTGATCCCCTGGGTGCTGCTGCTCAACGGCGTCGGCGCCACCGTCGGTGTGTTTCTCGGCGGCAAGCTTTCCGATTGGAAGCTGATGCCGTCGCTGATCACCATGCTTGCGCTGCAGGCGGTGATGTTGGGCGTGATCTATGCCGTCAGCCCCTACCCCGTGCCGATGGTCATCGCCATCGTTATCTGGGGTGGCCTCAACTTCGCCATAGGCACGCCGATCCAGACCCGCATCCTGGCCTGGACGGCGGACGCCTCCAACCTCGCCTCCTCGCTCATCCCCTCCGGCTTCAATGTCGGCATCGCGCTCGCCGCGTCGCTGGGCGCTGCCATGCTCAATGCCGGCTACGGCTACCGCAGCCTGCCGGTTGTGGGCGCTGCCGCCATGCTGGTCGCAGTGGTGGTGGCACTTGCCTCCTACATCTGGGAGGGGCGCAGCCGGGCAGCGCCGCCGCTGCCGGCAGCGGCCGAATAGCGTCGGACTACAAATCGATCCGGAACAACAAACTCTCGGCGCCGCCATACGCGGCGTCCTTGATGAACGGACCGACCACACGGCCGCCATTGGCCAGCACCACCTTCTGCGAGGCCGGATTGTCGAGGTCGGTGGTGAGCTCGACATATGGCAAACCAACAGCCCTCGCCTCGTCCAGCATCAGCCGCAGCGCCTCGGTCGCATAGCCTCGTCCGCGCTTCCACGGCACCACGGCATAGCCGATATGGCCGAGCACATGCGACGGCAGTGCGGCCGTACCCGGCTGCCAGCGAAAGCCGATCGAGCCGGCGGCCTCGCCGTCCCAGATCCAGCGCCGGAAGCCCGGCAGCTGCGGCACGGTCGTGCCGTCCGGCAAGGTAATCGGGCCTCCTTTGGCCTCGGGATCGTCGAGGCTGGCAAGGAACGCCGCGGGATCCTCGTCGATCGCCGCAAGTTGCTCGCGCGTCGCTTCCATCAGCCGGACATTGTCCGGCGACCAGCCACGCTCGAGCGCCGCCTTGTAGGAGGGCAGATGTTCGAGCGTGGGTTTGACGATTTCGATCATGGTGGGTCTCTCCGGCAGGTCAAGGCTTGGCTCCCTTAAGCCGGTGCGGACCGTTTCTTGCGCAGAGGTAATGCCCCCCTGCTCTCCTTCGCCATTGAAGCGGTGTCGGCTCCTACTGCAGCAGGCCTTTGACGATGCCGCTGGCCTTGCCGAAATCCATCTGGCCGGCATATTTCTGCTTCAGCGCGGCAATCACCTTGCCCATGTCCTTCTGGCTCGCCGCACCAGTCGCTGCGATCGCTTCGCGCGCGGCCGCGGTGACGGCGGCGTCGTCCAGCTGCGTCGGCAGGAAGCCGCGGATGATCTCCATCTCGCCACGCTCCTGCGCCGCCAATTCCGGCCGCTTGCCGTCCTCGAACGCCTTGGCCGATTCCTCGCGCTGCTTCACCATCTTGGCCAGGATCTGCAGGATCTCCTCGTCGCTGGCGGGGTCCTTGGCCGAGCCGCGATTGGCGATGTCGCGGTCGTGAATGGCGGCATGGATCAGCCTGAGCGTCGGCAGGCGGTGCTTGTCCTGCGCCTTCATCGCGCTTTTCAGGGATTCGGCGATTTTTGCGCGCATGATGCTTTCTCCTTCGAACGGCGCGGACAATAACCGCGGCCCATTCGCAAAGCAAACGCGCCAAAGCTCTGATATCATTCGCTGAAACAAATGCTCGCCGTTTTGGCACGGCATCATTGACCGCTCTGGCGCCTTCCCCTATGTACTCGGCCTTGCACAAGACAAAGAATTGATGCGCGCAGGCTCGAGAGATCGGCCGCGCCGTTTGCTGCGCAGATGGCCCGCCATCGAAGCGCGCAGCGTGACAGGAGCGTCGCCATGGCCGAGATGACCCCCGAACTGACCCCGCCTTGGGCAACCGAAAAGCCGACCGCCGTCCTGGTGCTGGCCGACGGAACCGTCATCGAGGGTCGCGGCCTCGGCGCCACCGGTTCCGCCGTTGCCGAAGTCTGCTTCAACACCGCGCTCACCGGCTACCAGGAAATTCTCACCGACCCGTCCTATGCCGGCCAGATCGTCACCTTCACCTTCCCGCATATCGGCAACATCGGCACCAATGACGAGGACATCGAGGACTTGAACCCGGTCGCCCGTGCCGGCGCCGTCGGCGCGGTGTTCAAGGCCGATGTCACCAACCCGTCCAACTACCGCGCCGGCACCGGCCTCGACCAGTGGCTGAAGAAGCGCGGCATCGTCGCGCTGTCGGGCATCGACACCCGGGCGCTGACCGCGCTGATCCGCGAAAAGGGCATGCCCAACGCCGTCATCGCCCATGCGCCCGACGGTGTCTTCGACCTCGACGATTTGAAGCGCCGCGCCGCCGCCTGGTCGGGCCTGATCGGGCTTGACCTCGCCAAGGAAGTCACCTCCGGCCAGTCCTCGGTCTGGCGTGAAACGCCCTGGGTGTGGAACGAAGGCTTTGGCGAACAGGCCGAGCCGTCGATGCACGTGGTCGCCATCGACTACGGCGTCAAGCGTAACATCCTTCGCCTGCTTTCCGGCCTCGGCGCCAAGGTCACCGTGGTTCCGGCCGGTACCGGTTCGGAAGAAATCCTGGCCATGCAGCCCGACGGCATCTTCCTCTCCAACGGCCCCGGCGACCCGGAAGCCACCGGCGACTACGCGGTGCCGGTCATCCAGGACCTGCTCAAGACCGATATTCCGGTGTTCGGCATCTGCCTCGGCCACCAGATGCTGGCGCTGGCGCTAGGCGGCAAGACCGCAAAGATGCACCAGGGCCATCACGGCGCCAACCACCCGGTCAAGGACCATACCACCGGCAAGGTCGAGATCGTCTCGATGAACCACGGCTTTGCCGTCGATGCCGACTCCTTGCCCGAGGGCGTCGAGGAAACCCATGTCTCGCTGTTCGATGGCTCGAACTGCGGCATCGCGCTGACCGGACGTCCGGTGTTCTCGGTCCAGCACCACCCCGAGGCCTCGCCCGGCCCGCAGGATTCGCACTACCTGTTCCGCCGCTTCGTCAACCTGATCCGCGAAAAGCGCGGCGAGGAATTGCTGGCCGAGCGGGCCTGAGCCCTACCAAGCAGAACTCAGCGATAATATCGCTTAACATAAAGCGATAAATCTGCGATATTCCTGCCGTGAAGACGATCATCCTCTCGGCGTCGGCAGCTCGCGATCTCGATAATCTGCCGGCCGATGTCCGCGAGCAGGTTACCGAGGGCTTGAACACTTATGCCATCAGCGGGCGTGGAGATGTGAAACGTCTTGCAGGCCGAGACGGTTACAGACTTCGGATCGGTCGCTACCGCGTCATATTTGATGAAGATCGCACGACAATCCTCGCGATCTACATCGGCAAGCGCGAAACGACGACCTACAGCCGGCCATAGGACAGGACATCATGAACGCTCCGCAAATCATAAAGACTTCAACCGGGGAAGAACTGGTTGTCATCCCGAAGGCCGATTACGAGGCATTGCTGCATGCCGCCGAGGAAGCCGTCGAAGACGCTGCGGATGTGGCGATCTACGATGAGCGGAAGGCCGAACTCAAAACGGAAAAGCTCCTGCCCGCCGAGGTGACCATGGATATCTTGCGGGGCTCGAGCCGGCTCAAGGCGCTGCGCAACTGGCGCAAGCTGACGCAAGCCGAATTGGCTGATGCCATCGGTGTCAGTCAGGGCTTTCTGTCGGACCTCGAATCCAATCGTCGCAAGCCATCGGCGCAGACCAGTACCATGCTAGTGAAGGCATTGGATGTGCCCGGCGAATGGATCGAAGCCTAAATTAGTTACAGATCTTACGCCACCGGACGGCCTTCACTGGCTTCCAGGATGGCGAACCATTGCTGGCGGTCGAGGCTGATTTCCAGCGCCTTGACCATAGCGGCCAGCCGCTCGGGCTTCATCGTGCCCAGCACCGGCACCAGCCGCGCCGGATGACGCAGCAGCCAGGCGATGGCGACAGCGGCGAGATCGCCGGCGCCGATCTCGGCAGCCACCGCCGCGATTGCCGCCCTGACCCGCGCCTCGCGCCCTTCCTTGCCGGTGAACAGCAAGCCGCCGCCGAGCGGCGACCAGATCATCGGCGCATAGCCGAGGCGTTGCGCATGATCGAGGCTGCCATCCATCAGCGCATTGGTCTTCAGCACCGACATCTCGATCTGGTTGGTGGCCAAGGCAAACGGCAGCCGCGAAGCCAAAAGGTCGAACTGCGACGGCGTGAAATTGGAGACCCCGACCGCTCTCACCTTGCCCGACTTGACCAGCCCGGCAAGGGCCGCCGCCGTCTCGTCGGCATCCATCAGCGGATCCGGCCGGTGCAGCAGCAACAGGTCGAGATAGTCGGTGCCGAGATTGGCGAGCGAACGGTCGACCGAGGCGGCAATGTGGGCCGCACTGGTGTCGTAATGCTTCAGCCGGTTCTGAGGCCGGTTGGCCGATGCCAGAATGATGTCGCATTTCGAGATCAGCTCGATGCTGTCGCGCTTGCCCTTCCAGCGCGACAAGCCGGCGCCAAAGGCAGCTTCCACCTGGTAATGCCCGTAAATATCGGCATGGTCGAAGCTGGTCAGGCCGAGATCGACCGCAGTGCCGATCAGCCGCGCGATCTGGTCGGCGTCCGGGCGCGCGGCGCTGTCGAGCAGGCGCCAGGCGCCGAACACCAGCCGCGACAGCGACAAACCGTCCTTGGTTAGCTCTATGCGGCTGTCATGGCTCATATCTGGGCTCCATCTTCCGCAGCGCCGGTGGCAACGCTTCTCACCGCCGTCGGCCTCGCAACTTTCGTCACAAAGACAATGACCGCAAGCGTCAGGAAGCACGCGCCAACCAGATAGGGGGCGCCGCCGAACACTACGGGCGCATTCGGTCCGGTGAACCAGGAAAAGATCGCGGTGTAGAGCAGCGGCGTGATGATCGAGGTGATCGAGAAGATCGATGTCATCGCACCCTGCAATTCGCCTTGCGCCGATGGCGGCACCTTGGCGGCGGCAAGGCTTCTCAGCGGCGGATCGGCCAGTGCTTCGAGGCAGCCGACGACGATCACCGCATAGATCATCCAGCCTTGCGAGGCGAAGGCGTAGCCGAAGGCGCTGGCCGCCGTAAATGTCAGGCCGATGACCGCCGTCTTCCACTCGCCAAGTTTGGGGATCACGCGTGGCAGCACCGTCGCCATGACGATCGCCCCACACAGGCCGAAGGCGCCGAGCGAGAAGCCGATCTGCTGCTCGCTCCAGCCATAACGATAATTGGACACGAACGACCACACCGCAGGATACATCATGTGGCCGAGCGTCATCAGGAAGAAGGCGAGCCCGATCCAGCCGATGCCCTGATATTGGCGCATCTGCAGCAGCGTGCCGACCGGGTTGGCGCGTTTCCACTCGAAGCGGCGGCGGTGCTTTTCATCGAGCGTTTCAGGCAGGAAGAACATGGCGATGAGGAAGTTCACGAAGGCAAGCCCGGCGGCAAAGTAAAACGGCACTCGCGGCCCGAACGTGCCGAGCAGCCCGCCCAGCACCGGCCCAATGACGAAGCCGACGCCGAAGGCGATGCCGAGCAGACCGAAATTCTTCGCCCGGTTGGCGTCGTTCGAGATGTCGGCAATGAAGGCCGACGTCGTCGAATAGCTGGCGCCCGAAACGCCGGCCAGCACGCGGCCGATGAACAGCATCGGATAGGACCAGGCGATGGCGCAGATCAGATTGTCGATCGAGAATGTAAGCACCGAGGCAAGCAGGATCGGCCGCCGCCCGAAGCGGTCGCTCAATCCACCCATGATTGGCGCGAAGAAGAACTGCATCGCCGCATAGACGAAGAACAGCCAGCCGCCTTCGATCGCCGCTTCGCTGATGCCGACGCCGGAAAGCTCCCTGAGAAAGGCCGGCAACACCGGCATGATCATGCCGAAGCCGATAATGTCGAGCAGCAGCGTGGTGAAGACGAGCGCAAGGCCCCGCCTGGCGGTTTTGGGGTCGATCATGATGGCGTCTGCTCCCTGGGACCGCCCTTGGGCGGGCGCCCGTTATAGGCGAGGCGCCACTTTGGAACAATAGGAGAACGCCTCAGGCGTTCTCCTCCTGACATCTGTTGCCGGTGGTGAATCGGCCCGCCGACGGATGCGCTTTGGACCGCGGTCGGCTGGAACTTGCGAGCGCCTCAAACCGGACCGGTCAGCGTGTTGCAATCCGACAGCTTGCCGCTCTTGTAGCCGCGCGCCAGCCAGCTCTGCCTTTGCTGCGACGTCCCGTGGTTGAAGCTTTCCGGAACGACATAGCCCTGCATCTTCTTCTGCAGCGTATCGTCGCCGATCTGCTTGGCGGCGTTGAGCGCCTCTTCGATGTCGCCCTGTTCCAGAATGCCCTTCTGCGCGGTGAAATGCGCCCAAACGCCGGCGAAGCAGTCGGCCTGCAGCTCGATGCGCACCGACATCTGGTTGGCTTCCGCCTCACCCATCGACTGCCGCATCTGGTTGAACTTGGGCAGGATGCCGGTGAGGTTCTGCACATGGTGACCGACTTCATGGGCGATCACATATGCCTGGGCGAAATCCCCCGAGGCGCCGAACTGCTGGTCGAGCTGCTGGAAGAAGGTGGTGTCGAGGTAGACCTTGTGGTCGCCGGGACAATAGAACGGTCCGGCTGCCGTCGAGGCGGAGCCGCAGGCCGAGCGGATCTGGCCGCTGAACAGCACAAGCTTCGGGTCCTCGTATTTCAGGCCCTGCGACTGGAAGATGCCGGTCCAGGTCTCTTCGGTCTCGGCCAGCACGGTCGCCACGAACTGCTTCATCTCGTCGGAAGCAGGCGTGCCGGCGCCGTCGTCCTGGCCGCCGCTGTTGTCGGTAATCTGGCCACCGCCACCCGGCAGCACGCCGCCGCCGTCGCCGCTGCCCAGGATCTGCGACGGGTCGAAGCCGAAATACCATCCGGCCAGCACCACGAGGACGACCAGCAATATGCTGCCGCCGCCGCCGGTGCGGCCGCCGATCGGGATGCGGAACTGGCCAGGGCTGCCGCCGCCCAAACCACCACCGCCGCCGCTGTCGCTGCGCTCGTCCTCGACATTGTCACTCTGACGGCGGCCCTTCCAGAGCATGGCAACTCCCCGTATGCAAATTTTCGGCTGGCCTGGCCGATGTCGTGGCCCAGTCCGACCCAACAGACAATTATCGCAATGGTTGCGCCAAGTCACAGTATTTTTCGTGGCAGCGGCATCGCGTTCGCACTCTGGTCGAGGCGGCATGCGCGCTGTAGCATCCGGTTCGAACGGGGGTGTCGGGACTTGCGGACGATCGGTCGATTTCTGCTGCTGGCGGTGGTGCTATGCCTCGGCCCGTTGCCGGCGCGCGCCGTGACGCTCGATTCCAGCGTCGCCGTGACCGATCCCGAGACATTGCAGGCGCTTGAGCGTGGCGGCCTCTCGATCAGCCGCCTGCTCGGCCCGGCGCTGGGTCTCACGCGCGAGGTCGACAATCGCGGCCTGTTTTCGGTGCGCGCGCTGACCCCTGTCCGCAACGCCGTCAAGCAGCAGATCGCCGACGAGCCTGCCAATAGCCCCGATCCCTATGTCGCTGCGCTGGCGAAGTCGAAGGACCCCAGCCAGAAATTCAACCCGAAATACATCGACGATGACGGCTCGACGCTCGACCTGACCGGCGTCGTCAACCGCATGGACCGCGGCTATCTCGGCCACACCGAATGCGGCGAGATCAGGCTGATCTACCGCTTCCACTATTCGGTGGCGGAGAAGCCCACGAAGGGAAAGACAGCGCAACGCATCTCGTCGCGGCTGCCGCTGACCATGAGTCTGGTCTTCAACGCCAGGCCCGGCGAGGCTCGCCCCCGCGCTTCGAGAGACCGTCCAAGCGCCACCGCCGTTTCCTGTGCCGAAATCGCCAAGCGCTGGCTCGCCGCCGGCCAGAAGAACCTTGCGCCCGAGCAACTGGCAGCCTGGCTGCGCTCCGACGAAGGGCCGCTCTCCAACGCCATGCTGAATTCGTCGCAGATCATGCGGCTTGAGCTGAACATGCAGGTTCTCCGGCTGTCGGCCTCGAGCCGCCGCGACTTCGGTGGCCACGCCGAATATCTCCTCAAGATTTTCAAATGGGACCCAACGACGTCCACCTTCCAGGAATCGAAGATGGAGAACCAGATCGACCGGAAAGTGGTTCTGGCCGACCGGCCGGCCTTCGCCAAATGGCTGCTCACCGACCGCAACATCTACGATCTCGACCGCGGCCGGCTGGTCATCGACGACAAATTCCTGGCGACCAGCGCCGTCTCGGTCGCACCCGGCGGCATGGCCAGATCGCAAAACAACATCGCCTATGGGCTGCTCGACGATGCCGACATCGACAAGGCACTGCAGGACTATGTCGCCAAGGGCAACGAGCTGCGCAGCGTGAAATCGGTGGCCGGCTTCAATCTGCGTCTCAACGAAATGACCTGCACCGGCTGCCACCAGACGCACGGCATTGCCGGCTTCCATTACACCGGCGCCGATCCGGCCAGCGAGCCGCGCCGCAACGCCGTCTTCGTCCCCGGCTCGGCGGTGTTCTTCGCCGACCTGCCTCGCCGCCGCGCCATCGTCGAGGACTTCGCCGCCGGCGGCCATCCGGATTTCTCACGCGGCTTCGCCGCCCGTCCGGACGCCAAACTCGCCGAAGCGCTGAAAGGCACTGATCTCTACAATGGCTGGGGCTCGATCTGCTACAGCGGCAAGGATGCCAGCTTCAAGGACTGGAGCTGCGGCGAAAGCCTGCGCTGCGCCGGCGTCCATGAAAGCGACATCCATCCGGGCTTCGGCACCTGCGTCAGCGAGGCGGCCACCGCAGTCGGCGACCCCGTCGAGTTCGGCGAGATTAAGATGTCGAGCTGGGGCAGCGACAAATATTGCCGCCTGTCGCCGGCCACCGCAAAAGCCTGCGCCATCGATCCGGCGCGCGACAAGAAACCGGTAATCAAGCTCGCCGGCTATGGCGCGGCGCGCCAACGCTACGACAACCCCGAGCAGAAGACCGGTGGCTTTCCCGGGGGCATGCTGCGCAAGGCAAGCTGCGACAAGCTTCCCGACGAGGCGACTTGCGGCCGCCTCGCCAAGACCGGTTTCAACGACTGCATCGCGTCGGGCAAGGACCACAAATTCTGCACCAAGGAATTCACCAAGACCGCCGGCCTGCGCGCCTGCGACAAGGCGCATCCCTGCCGCGAGGACTATATCTGCACCGCCGGCTACGACGATCTGGCCGCAGCCAAGCCTGGCAAGGGCTCCTGCATTCCGCCCTATTTCATATTCCAGTTCCGCGTCGACGGCCATCCGCGCAGTTGGGTGCAGGACACCGAGGAATGAGCGGCAGGTTGCCGCTTGCGAACAGAACTCAGATCTTCTGCTTGGTGCCGGCGCTTTTGCCGTCCGAGCTTTTGGAGCGTTCCTCGAAACGCGCGGCGCCCTTTTTCAGCGCATGGCCGGTTTCGACCTCGGTCTTGCGTTCGTCCTTTGCCGCTGCCTGCCTCAAACCCTCGGCCGCCTGCTTGCCCTTCGCGGTCGGTGCCTGTTCGACGCCCATGTTTTCCTCCTTGGCGCGCGACAATCACGCGCAACGTCAGGAGCAACGAGCCTGACGTGCGGAGGTTCCAGTGGTGCGGCCCCGGCACCCCTCAGCGCGGCGCGATCATCGCCTTGCGAAAGGCTTCCAGCGTCTCGGCGCTGACATGATGCTCGATGCCCTCGGCATCGATGCGCGCCGTCTCGGCGCTGACACCGAGCGAACGCAAAAACGCTTCTACCGTCTGGTGGCGGATGCGGCTCTCTTCCGCCACCTTGCGCCCGGCGTCGGTCAGGAACACACCGCGATAGGGTTTTCTGGAAACGAGCCCGTCGGCGCACAGCCTGGTCAGCATCTTGGCCACCGTCGGCTGGGCGACACCGAGCCGCGCAGCAATATCGACCTGACGCGCCTCATTGCCGTCCTCGATCAGGTCGGCGATCAGCTCGACATAATCCTCGACCAGCGCGCCGCGGCGCGCTTCGCGCTGCTGCCGGAACCCTTTCGAATGAATCTCGGCGTCAGGCAGCGGCTCCTCGCGTCCAACCGGTCTGTGCTTCAGCGCCAACACGCGCTCCTTCCTATCTTTTGACAAGAATCGGCTTTGGGCAAAGCAATCGCCCTTTGCCATTCATAGCACGGGCTTAACTGTTCCAGCCGTTTATTTCCATTCCATGGTAGGCGCAACCGGCGTTTGCGATCCCCGGCCGGCCTGCCGGTCGGCGCAACAGGAAGCACATACAATGAAATATAGCCTATTGCATAATGTTGAGCCCTGGCATAGATAGGATGACGTCAACCGATCCACCCAGTGGAAAGCCCTCCATGTCCGAAGCTGACGCTACCTTGGGATCATCCTGGCGATTTGACAGGCCGGAGGACAATCCTCCCAGCCTGCGCGAGGTGAACTCCACGATCGCGGTGCCGCAGTCCGGCGTCTGGTTCCGTCGCCTGTTCGCCTTCATGGGACCGGGCTACATGGTCTCGGTCGGCTATATGGATCCGGGCAACTGGGCCACCGACCTCGCCGGCGGCGCCCAGTTCGGCTACACGCTATTGTTCATCATCATGCTGTCCAACCTGATGGCGATCCTGCTGCAGGCGCTTGCCGCCCGGCTTGGCATCGCCACCGGCCGCGACCTCGCCCAGGCCTGCCGCGCCTATTATCCGCGTCCCGTCAGTTTCGTGCTGTGGATCGCCTGCGAACTCGCCATCATCGCCTGCGACCTCGCCGAGGTGATCGGCACGGCGATCGCGCTGCAGCTTCTGTTCGGCATTCCGCTGATCGGCGGCGCGTTGCTGACGGCGCTCGACGCCTTCATCGTGCTGCTCTTGATGAACAAGGGTTTCCGCTATCTCGAAGCCTTCGTCATCGCGCTTTTGATCATCATCTTCGGCTGTTTCGCCATCCAGATCTTTGCCGCTGCCCCTCCGGTCGGCTCGATCCTGCATTCGATGTTCGTGCCGTCGACGGAGATCGTCACCAATCCGGCGATGCTCTACATCGCCATCGGCATCATCGGCGCCACGGTGATGCCGCACAATCTCTACCTGCACTCCTCGATCGTACAGACACGCGCCTATGAACGGACCGAAAAAGGCAAGCGCGACGCCATTAAATGGGCGACGACGGACTCGACCATCGCGCTCGTCTTGGCGCTGTTCGTCAACGCCTCGATCCTGATCGTCTCGGCGGTGGCCTTCCATGGCACCGGCCATCAGGATGTCGCCGAGATCGGCCAAGCCTTCGAGCTCTTGTCGCCACTGCTCGGCCTCGGCATCGCCTCCATCCTGTTTGCGGTGGCGCTGCTGGCCTCCGGCCTCAACTCGACGGTTACGGCAACGCTTGCCGGCCAGATCGTCATGGAAGGCTTTTTGCGCCTGCGCATTCCGCAATGGGCGCGCCGGCTGCTGACGCGCGGCATCGCCATCGTCCCGGTGGTGGTCGTCACCGCGCTCTATGGCGAAAAGGGCACCGGCCAGTTGCTGGTCTTCAGCCAGGTGGTACTGTCGATGCAGCTGCCCTTCGCAGTCATCCCGCTGGTGCAGTTCGTCTCCGACAAGAAGAAGATGGGCAACCTTGCCATTCCCCGCGGCGTGGCGGTCCTCGCCTGGGTCGTCGCGGCGGTCATCCTGGTGCTCAACTTCAAGCTGCTCTACGACACCGTCTTCGGCGTCGGCTGAGTTTCATTCCCGACCGCGACAAACCGGCCGCTTGCGCTATCTTGATCGCCATCATGACAAGTGTCGAAGACGCCAGGAAATTTTACGCGCAACTGATGGCGGCCAATGCCGGCTCGGCCGACCCGCGCCTCGAAGAGGCGTTTGCCACCGTGCCGCGCGAGGCCTTTCTCGGTCCCGGACCCTGGGCGGTCGTCGCCGGCAGGGCGCTCACCACCGGCAACGGCAAGATCATGACGCCGAGCGCCGATCCTGTTCACATCTATCAGGACGTGCTGGTGGCGCTCGATGCCGACAAGGGCATCAACAATGGCGAACCCTCCCTGCACGCCATGTGGATAGGCAGGATCGCTCCCAGGCCGGACGAGGCCGTCACCCATATCGGCGCCGGCACCGGCTACTACACCGCCTTGCTGGCCCGGCTGGTTGCGCCCGGCCCGGTGACCGCCTTCGAAATGGAGGCCGATCTTGCTGCCAGAGCAACAAAGAATCTCGAAACCTACGGCAATGTAAGCGTCGTCCACGGCGATGCCGTCACCGGCGATCTGCCGCCGTCCGACATCATCTATGTCAATGCCGGTGTCGTCGCACCGCCGGCTGCCTGGCTGAGGGCGCTGAAAGCGGGCGGCCGCATGATCTTTCCCTGGCGCCCGTCCCAGGGCGTCGGCCTGGCCGTAATGGTGACCCGCACCAAACAAGGTTTTGCCTGCGACCCCTTCATGCGCTCGTGGTTCATCCCCTGCGTCGGCGCCTCGGTCGCCGGTTCGGCGGCCAAAATCCCCGACCTCCAGAAGGCCGCGCGCAGCCGTTCGATCTGGCTGACATCAGACAGGGCGCCGGACCGGACCGCCACCGCCATCATCGGCGATGTCTGGTTTTCGTCGCAGGCGCTTGGCGGCGGGCGACGGCGGTAGGTACTCTTGTCGGCCGCAGCGTTTTTTTGCCAACGCCTGTCGGGCGGCCGCCGGCCTGTCCGTCCTTAGATCGAAATCCGGCCCTGACGGCGCGGATCCTGGAAAAGGAAAATCCAATGCGAAAGATCATCGCCGCTACCTTCGTCAGCCTCGACGGCGTCATGCAGGCGCCGGGCGGCCCGGAAGAAGACCCGGTTGGCGGCTTCGAGTTCGGCGGCTGGACGTTCCACTACTTCGACGAGGTGGCGGGCGTGGCCATGGAGGAATTGTTCTCTAAGCCCTTCGCCCTGCTGCTCGGCCGCAGAACCTACGACATCTTCGCCGCTTACTGGCCGTACCAGAAAGATGCCATCGGAGATGCCTTCAACCCTGCGACTAAATATGTGGCGACGCATCGGCCGGATTCGCTCACCTGGGAAAATACGCAATGGCTTGGAGAAGATATCGTCGCGGCGTTGCGCCGCCTCAAGAAGGAAGATGGGCCTGACCTGCTCATCCAGGGTTCGAGCGAGCTGATCCAGACTTTGCTCGCCAACGGGCTGATCGACGAGATCCGGTTGATGATCTTCCCGCTGCTGCTGGGCAAGGGCAAGCGGCTGTTCGATGGTGGTGCGATGCCCGCCGCTTTCAAGCTGGTCAAGTCGCAGGCCACTACCACAGGCGTCATCATGGCGACCTACGAACGCGGGGGTGAGGTCAAGGTCGGGTCGTTCGCTACGCAGAAGCCGTCAGAGGCCGAGCTCGAGCGGCGTAAGAACTGGAAGTAACAGGGACAGGCTTGGCACCTTTCCTCTCCCCCGATCGACGGGGGAGAGGAAATGCAAGTTCTGTCAAGCCGCCACAGCCCGCCGTGCCAACCCACCCCGGATATACCGCGCGAACTCCTGCGCTGCCGGCGCCGTGCCGTACTTCGGCAAATGCAGATTGATGGAAAAATTCGGCAGCGGCGGCAGCCCGGCATCAAAAGCCAGGATGTCAAGATCGGCAGGCACGGTGGAGGCCAGCCAGGCGGTGACGGCAAGGTCGGAGCGCACTGTCGCGGTCGTCGCGTCGATGTTGCCGTTCTCGAACACGGTGCGCCATTCCAGCCCGTGCTCGTTCAGCGCCGACAGCACCACCGGGCGGAAGGCGCAGGTGTCGGCGACGATCGACACCGGCAGCGGCCGCTTGGCGCGGGCGACGCCGCCCTTGGCCCCCACCCAGACCAGCCGGTCAATGGCCAGGCACTCACCGGCCGACGGGCCGACCCGTTCCTCGATGACGGCAAGGTCGATGGTGCCGGCCGCGAGGGCCGCGGCAAGGTCCGGCGAAGCCGCACAGAGCAGTGAAATCTCGACCTGCGGATAGGTCTCGGCATAGGCCTTCAGCACCGGCGCCAGCAAAGTGCCGACAAGGTCATAGGGAACACCGAGCCGCACCTGGCCGGCGACCTCGGTGCCCGCCATCTCGGCCCAGATCTCGTCATTGAGGCCAAGCAACCGTTTGCCCTTGCCGAACAGCCGCTCGCCGGGCCGCGTCAGCCGCAAGCCACGCCGGTCGCGCTCGAACAGGCTGCAGCCGAGCGCTTCTTCCAGCCGCTTGATCTGCTGGCTTACGGCGCCTTGCGTCAGATGCAGCGCGTTCGCCGCCGCCGTCATGCTGGCCTTGTCGGCGACAGTGACGAAGGTGCGGATCAGCGCTGTGTCGAGGTTGCGGATCATGGTTGGCATTATATCTGCTAATGCCAACCATCGCAAACATTGCATTTACTGAAGTATGCGGAAGTCTACCATTGGGCTTTTGATGAAGGACGCCTCATGTTGCAGCCCATCTTTCCGCTCATCCTGTTTGCCTTCGTGGCCACCGTCACGCCCGGCATCGCCACCACCCTGTCGACTGCCTCAGGTGCACAGTTCGGTTTTCGCCGTTCCGTTCCCCTATTGGTCGGCAGCGCCGCCGGTCTCGCCACCGTGACCGCTGCTGCCGCCGCCGGGCTCGCCGGTCTGCTGCTGGCCATGCCTTCGCTGCAACTGGCGATGAAAATCATCGGCTCGCTCTATCTCATCTGGCTGGCAATCAAGATCGGCCGCGCCGGGCCGCCCAATCTCGATGTGGCGATGGCAAAACCCAACAGCTTCTTCGGCGGCGCCGGCATTCAATGGATGAACCCGAAGGGCTGGGCGATGGGACTGGGGGCGGCGGCCTCGTTCGCGGCCCTTGCCGACGGGCCGGGACAACTCGCGCTGCTGCTCGGCTCGACCTTCGGCCTCACTGCAGCCGTCTCGCTGTCGATCTGGTGCGTGGCGGGCATGGTGCTGGCACGGCTGCTCGAGACCGAATGGCAATGGCGCGCGCTCAACATCGTGCTGGCGCTGGTGCTGGCTGCATCGATCATACCGATGTGGCGGGGAGCGTAAACGCAGAGGTCGGCGCCAGTACCCCCACCCGGACCTGCGGTCCGACCTCCCCACAAAGGGGAGGTAGGGGAGCGCGCACTTTACCCTCCCCCTTGTGGGGAGGGCCGCGAACGAAGTGAGCGGGGTGGGGGTCCTGGTTCGCGAAGCGAACCAGCTCTCTCCTCAGACCGCGTAGCGGGCAGCAGGCTTGTCGGCGTGCAGGCTGCCGTAGAAGACTTGCCTTGCGCCGAGGAAGGCGTCGAGCTTGGTCGCATCGGCAAGTGCCGGCACGGTGACGGCTTCGCCCCTGGATAGGCCCACAAGCGCGGCATCGACCATATCGTCGGCGGACATGATGATCTCCTTCGGCAGATTGTCGATATCGCCACCGGCGAGCTCCCAGAAATCGGTGCGGGTCGCGCCCGGCAGCACCGCCTGGACCTTCACATTGGTGCCGGCGACTTCGCGGTGCAGGGCCTCGGTGAAGTTGACGACATAGGCCTTGGTGCCGCTGTAGATGCCGCCGAACGAGGTATCATAGGCGAGCACAGAGGCGATGTTGACGATGGCGCCGCGGTTGCGCGCAAGAAGCCCCGGCAGAACGGCGCGGGTCAGGCGGGTCAAGGCGATGACGTTGACCTTGATCATGCGCTCGGCCTCGTCGGCGTCGGCCGTTGCCACCACGGCCTGGCCACCAATGCCGGCATTGTTGACCAGCAGCGTGACGCTGTCGTCGGCTGCGATCGCCTGCTCGACGCGGCGCACATCATTGTCGTCGGCAAGATCGGCTGATATCACGCTGACCTTGCGCTTGTAAGCATATCGCAGCTTTTCAGCCAGTTCCTCCAGCCGGTCGGCGCGCCGCGCTACCAGCACCAGATCGTAGCCTTGCCCGGCCAGCCGGTCGGCATAGACCGCGCCGATGCCGGCCGATGCGCCGGTGACGACTGCGGTACCCTTGTTGTCCTGTCCACTCATTGTCCTGTTCCTTTTTTCTGCCCGGCGAGACAGGTCGATGAACCCTTGTCCCGCCCTGATCTCCAATTAGTGGCATATACCACTTTCCGGGAAGTAGGCATATACCACCATCTTGTCAACGGAGGCGGCAGAAACTATTTCTGCGGCAGGCCGGCAGCGGTTTTGCCGGCAAGGAGTCGTGATGAGCAAGACCGCGCTGCCGGGATTCAGCCTTTGCAACAACGCCACGCTGCGGCGCGCCGCGCGCAAGCTCGGCCGCTTTTATGACGATGTAATCTCGCCTTCGGGTCTGAAGGGCACACAGTACGGCCTGCTCTACCAGATCCATGTCAGCAACGAGCCGGCGATGGGCACGATAGCCGAAGCGATGGTCATGGACCTGTCGGCGCTCGGCCATACGCTGAAGCCGCTGATCCGCGACGGCTATGTCGACACCTTCGCCGACAAGGACGACCGCCGCGTCAAGCGGGTGCGGCTGACGCCGCAAGGCCAGGCCAAGCTCGAGGAGACGACGAAATTGTGGACCATTGCCCAGCAGCGCTTCGAGGCGCTGGTCGGCCAGCAGCGAGCGGCAGATCTGCGCGCTATGCTGGATGAAGTCGCGGCGCTGGAGTACGACGTGCCGGCGGCCGCCCCTTCAAGCTGAAAGAGCGGCCGCCGGTCCTTTGCAAAGATCTATTCGGCCGGCATGGCGACCGGCCGGGCCGCCCAGCGGCCGGCCAGCACCACGCCAAGCCCGATCAGCGGGAAGATGGCGGCGACTAGGCCGAGGTCGGCCGGCACGCCGTAGCGAAGCACGGCGCCGCCGGCCACAGCGCCCAGCGCCACGCCGAGATAGAGGGCCGAAGCGTTGAGCGACAGCACGATCGGGGCGGCGTCGGGCGCCAGCTTGATGATGCGGCTGGCCTGCGCCGGCGGAAATGCCCAGCCGACCATGCCCCACGGCACCATCATGGCCATCAATGCCGGCCCGGCGAGATGCTGCGGCAGGAAGGTCGGGATGACCGAGAGCATCACCAGCATGACGGCGCTCAGCGCCAGCGACCAGCCGACGGTGCGCGTCGCACCAAAACGGTCGGCCGCCTGGCCGCCGGCTATGTTGCCGATGACGGCGCCGACACCGAAGGCGAGCAGCATGCCGGGCAACGCAATCGGGCTGAGGCCGCCGCTCTGGATGGCCAGCGGCGCGATATAGGAAAACACCGAGAAGGCGCCGATCAGGGCAAGAGCGGTGGTCAGCAGGATCGGCATGACGCCGGGGCGCAGCGCCGCAGCCAGCCGCCGCCTGAGCGGCAGCTTGGTGCCGACAATTCCGCGCGGCAGCCGGTACCACAGGATGGCGCCGACCAGCGCGCCGAGCCCGGCAATGGCAAAGAAGGTCCCGCGCCAGCCGGCTATCGTGGCAACCAGCGCGCCGAGCGGTGCACCCAGCGCAACCGCCACCGTGGTTCCGCCGACGACGACTGCAATGGCCCGCGCCCGGTGGTGGTCATCGACCAGCGCCACCGCCGTGCCTTGAGCGGTCGCGGCAAACAAGCCTGACGACAGCGCCATGATGATGCGGGCAATGAGCAGCAGTTCGAAGGACGAGCTCAGCGCCGCCACCACATTGCCGATGACGAAGAACGCCAGCGTCCACAAGATGACGCGGCGCCGGTCCCATTCGCCGGTCAGCGTTGCCAGGATCGGCGTGCCGATGGCGTAAGCCAGCGCGAAGGCGGTGATCAGCGTGCCGGCGAGCGGAATGGAAATGCGGGCGTCGGTGGCGATATCAGGCAGCAGGCTGGAGATGACGAAGCCTTCGGTCGAGATCGTGAACGATCCGAGCGCAAGCCAGAAAAGGCGCTTGTCCATAGGGCGTGTCCTTAGTTCAAAAGTTATTGAACAATTGGACATAACAGGGCGTGATGTCAATGAAGCCAGATGAAAATAGCTGAAGCCTGCTGACAGCCCTGTGTCAGGACAGCCATTGGGCCAATCGCGAAGCGGACTGTGCATGCCCGCGAAACATGGACGCGTTGAAATCGCCACCGACTGTGCTTAGTTTCGGGCCATGACTTTGCCGCACCCCAATACAGACCAGATCAGCCTGCCGGTTGTGCTCGGCGTGCTTGGCGACCCGACCCGGCTCGCCATCGTGCGCTATCTCGCCAGCAAGGAAGGCGTGCCGCTGAACTGCAGCCGGTTCCTCGACCTCGGCTCCAAGACCAATCTCAGCTATCACCTGGCCAAACTGCGCGAGGCCGGCGTCACCCGCGCCGAAGTGGCCGGCACCAACCGGATGATCACGCTGCGCCGCGCCGACCTCGACGCTCGCTTCCCCGGCCTGCTCGACAGCGTGATTGCGGCGGCCGGAGATGATCCGGCTCTGCCCATCGTCGGCGGCCACGACATCGAAATGCCGGCGTAGCTGGTGCCGAAGTCAGGCCGCTCCTAGCGCTGCCAAAAACCGATATGCGGGGCGAGGAGCTCCTCGTCCATCTCGGGGAAGGGTCCGTGGACCTCGACCGGCTTCTGCCCGGAGCCGAGGACTGTGCGCGACGAGAGGTTCATCGTCGGATTCTCGGCGTGGTTGCCAGTCAGCGCGAGAAGCTTGGTCTCCTCGAAGCCGTAGACCAGCCGGCCGATATTGGCCCAGTACAGCGTTCCCGTGCACATCGCACAGGGCTCGCCGGTTGTGACCAGCGTGCAGGACCAGAGGAAATCCGGCGGATAGGTGTCGGCGGCACGCCGGGAGAGCTCGGTTTCGGCGTGGCGGACGGTGTTGATGTTGCCTTGCCGCATCAGGATGCGATCGTCGGGGCCGACGAGCACGCAGCCGAAAGGATGGTGCCCGTGCGCGGCAGTCTCGCGCGCGACATCATTGGCGGCGCGAAGGTGGGCAACCATCTGGTCGCGGGTCATCGCCTGTCCTCCCCCGGATGAACTCTGGAGCGGCGTGGACGCTAGCAGATGGAGTGCTTCCGCGATAGGCGGGGCTCCCGGCTGTCTCAAACGATCTCAAGGGCTTGATAATGAAGGCAGCGGCTTGATAGGAAGCCGGGCCGCAAGCCTCAACGGGCTGCACCAAGGAGCCCGCCGCATGCGCATTGCCGTTCTCGCCGACATCCATGGCAATGTGCTGGCGCTGGATGCCGTGCTCGCCGATCTAGCGCGGCGCGGCGGCGCCGATCTCACCGTCAACCTTGGCGACTGTGTCTCCGGCCCGCTCTGGCCGCGCGAGACGTTCGAGCGGCTCGAAGCGCTCGACCTGCCGACGGTGCGCGGCAACCATGACCGCCGCGTCGCCGTCGATCCGGCCGACGATATGATGTGGGCTTCAGACCGCTATGCGCAGGAACGGCTGACATCAGCGCAGCGCGAAGCCCTGCTCGCCCTGCCCTTCACGCTGGAGATTGTTCCCGGCGTAGTCGCTTTCCATGCGCGGCCCGACCATGACGAGAAATACCTGCTCGACGCGATCGTCGATGGCCAACTGGTGCGCGCGCCGCTTGCCGCTATTCAGCGGCGGTTGCAGGCGCTGGACCCGGCCTGCCGCATCGTGCTGTGCGGCCACAGCCACCGCGCGGAACTGGTCCGTATCCCCGGCGGCCCCTTGCTCTTCAATCCCGGCAGCGTCGGCGCCCCCGCCTATGAAGATGACACGCCCCCGGCGCATGTTTCGGAGCAAGGCAGCCCGCATGCGCGCTACGGCATCCTCACCTTGGATGGCGATGGTCCAGACCGTTTCGAGACCATCGCCGTCGACTACGACCACGAAGCGGCGGCGAGACAGGCCGCACAGGCGGGCCGACCGGAATGGGCCCATGCGCTGAGGACCGGCTTCATGCCCAAACCCTCTTGGCAAGGCTCCGCTTGACCGCACGGCTGCGTCCTGCTTCCGCCTCGCGGCACCAAACATCGGACGCATTTTCAGACTTACATGGCCGCGTATCGTCCCTTATAAAACCGCCTTGGCTTACGGCGGATTGCTGCCGCAAGGGTAATCGGCGCACGGCCAAATGATGAGGCGCACAATCCGAACCATTTTGCATCGACTGACTGGCGCTCCGCTCCTGCGGGCAGCCCGGTTGTTGGCGGGTCCGTTGGTGGTGGGCCCGTTGTTGGTGAGCTTGCCGGCCAATGCCGAGGACGCGCCTGCTGACATCGTTTCCATCGTGACCGAGCTCGGCCCAGGCGATCTCCTCAACATCCGCGCGACGCCGTCGCCTGTGGGCAGAACCCAGGCGCGCCTGCCGATCGGGTCGAGCGTCAAGAATTTCGGCTGCAGCGAGGTGGACGGCCACCGCTGGTGCAAGGTCGAGGAGATTGACAATCCACTGGTCAAAGGCTGGGCGCCCGCGCGCTATCTTATCCCCGACAATCCGACCGTGGTCGAAGTTGACGCCGTGCCGCCCCAGGTGACCGCCAGCGCTGAAGCCGGCGGCCCGGCGCTCGCGCCCGACATGCCGACGCAGCCGGCCGACGTGGCCGCAACACCCCCAGCAACTGCACCTGCCGCCTCTGCCGCTCCGGCTGCACCCACTCAGGGTGCACCCACCCCGGCTGCACCCGCGCCGGCCCCACTCGACCTGACGGAGCGCCTTGGCGGCACGGATCCAGGCGCGCCGAAGTCCGCCGCCGAGATCGGCAGGACCGCCATGCAGGATGCTTACGGCCTTGCCTTCGCAGCGAATGAAAGCCCGCCGATGGACGAAATCCCCGCCACAGAGGCTCCGGCAACGGAGGCCACAGGGACGCCGGAACTCGCCGCCGCCGCGTCTGCGGGAGCAGCGCCGGATACAGCGTCCGCGCCGGGGGTACCATCCCCGACGCCACGGCCAGACCAGGCCAAAGCTGCGACCGCTACGCAAACCGTTGCACGGCTGGAACCCCCGCCCGCCCTCGGCGCCACCGCCGAGATCCCCTGCGCTCGTTATGTCGGCCAGCCGATGACCCGCTGCGCCGTCAACATCGTCCACAATGGCGCCGACAAGGCAGACATCACCGTGACCTGGCCCGATGGCGGCACGCGCGTCATCTCCTTCTCTGCCGGCATGCCGGCCAACTCGGATTCGCCCAGCGAGTTCCGCTTCACAAGGGAAGGCAGCCTCAACATGATCCGCATCGGCGCTGCCGAGCGGTTTGAGATTACGGATCAGCTCGCGCTGGGGGATTAGGTGTTGGGCAGTAGGGAATAGGCAGTAGACGCCTTAACCTCGCTCCTGCCCAATCCCACTGCCTGATCCCTACTGCCTAATCCCTACTGCCTGGCCTCATTTTCGGGGTTACATCTCCCAAAACTCTTCCCTATAAGGCCCTCCTAGCCTGATACCAGAATCGCAAGCACAACCGGCCGGGTCTTCCCGTCCCGGTTTTTCGTGCAAGCCGCTCGCCGAACGGAACTCACAACGATGCCAAGACGCACCGACATCAAGTCGATCCTGATCATCGGGGCCGGCCCCATCGTCATCGGCCAGGCCTGCGAGTTCGACTATTCCGGCACACAGGCCTGCAAGGCGCTGAAGGAAGAGGGCTTTCGCGTCATCCTGGTCAATTCCAACCCGGCCACCATAATGACCGACCCGGAACTGGCCGACGCCACCTATATCGAGCCGATCACGCCTGAAGTCGTCGCCAAGATCATCGCCAAGGAGCGGCCCGACGCGCTGCTGCCGACCATGGGCGGCCAGACCGCGCTCAATACCGCTCTGTCGCTGCGCCGCATGGGCGTGCTCGAGCGCTACAATGTCGAGATGATCGGCGCCGACGCCACGGCGATCGACAAGGCTGAGGACCGGGCGCTGTTTCGCGAGGCGATGAAGAAGATCGGCCTGGAAACGCCGAAGTCGATGCTGGCCAATGCCACCGACGTCAAGAACGCCGACCGCAAGACCCATGAGGCCGAGCGCGCCGCCGTCAAGGCCGAGGCGCCTGCCGACCTCGATGCCGCGCTCGACGCGCTGGAAACCCGCTGGAACCTCGGCGAAGGCGACCGCAAGCAGCGCTACATCAGCCATGGCATGGCGATTGCCGCCCAGGCGCTCGACCATGTCGGCCTGCCCGCCATCATCCGCCCGTCCTTCACCATGGGCGGCACCGGCGGCGGCATCGCCTACAACCGCGCCGAATTCTACGACATCGTCCAGTCCGGCCTCGACGCCTCGCCGACCACCGAAGTGCTGATCGAGGAAAGCGTGCTCGGCTGGAAGGAGTATGAGATGGAGGTCGTCCGCGACAAGGCGGACAATTGCATCATCGTCTGCTCGATCGAGAACATCGACCCGATGGGCGTACACACCGGTGACTCGATCACCGTCGCCCCCGCGCTGACCTTGACCGACAAGGAATACCAGATGATGCGCAACGCCTCGATCGCGGTGCTGCGCGAGATCGGCGTCGAGACCGGCGGCTCCAACGTGCAGTTCGCCGTCAATCCGGCCGATGGCCGGCTGGTCGTCATCGAGATGAACCCGCGCGTCTCGCGCAGTTCCGCCTTGGCTTCGAAGGCGACCGGTTTTCCGATCGCCAAGATCGCGGCAAAACTCGCCGTCGGCTACACGCTGGACGAGCTGGAGAACGACATCACCGGCGGCGCCACGCCCGCCTCCTTCGAGCCAAGCATCGATTACGTCGTCACAAAAATCCCGCGCTTTGCCTTCGAGAAATTCCCCGGCGCGGAGCCGGTGCTGACCACCGCCATGAAGTCGGTCGGTGAAGTCATGGCCATCGGCCGCACGTTCCAGGAGTCCTTGCAAAAGGCGCTGCGTGGGCTGGAAACCGGCCTGACTGGTCTCGACGAAATCGAAATCCCCGGCCTCGGCCACGGCGCCGTAGCTGCCAACCACGCCGACGACCGCAACGCCATTCGCGCCGCACTCGGCACGCCGACGCCCGACCGGCTGCGCATGGTGGCGCAGGCGATCCGCATGGGCACCTCGCTGGAAGACGTGCACGCAATGTGCAAGATCGACCCGTGGTTCCTCGAACAGATCGCCGGCATCGTATCCATGGAAGCCCGCATCCGCGAGCACGGCATCCCACAGGACGCCGTCAATCTGCGCATGCTGAAGGCGATGGGCTTCTCCGATGCCCGCCTCGCCTCGCTGACGAAGAACGACGCCGAAGTGATTGCGAAGATTCGTGAAAAGCTCGACGTTCATCCGGTTTACAAGCGCATCGACACGTGCGCCGCCGAGTTCGCCTCGCCCACCGCCTACATGTACTCGACCTATGAAGTGCCCTTCGCCGGCGCGCTGGCCAATGAAGCGCAAGTGTCGTCGCGAAAAAAAGTCGTCATCCTCGGCGGCGGTCCCAATCGCATCGGCCAGGGCATCGAGTTCGACTATTGCTGCTGCCATGCCGCCTTCGCACTGCGCGACGCCGGCTATGAAGCGATCATGATCAACTGCAATCCCGAGACAGTGTCGACCGACTACGACACGTCGGACCGGCTCTACTTCGAGCCGTTGACGGCCGAGGACGTGCTGGAGATCCTGCGCGCCGAACAGGCCTCGGGCGAACTGGTCGGCGTCATCGTCCAGTTCGGCGGCCAGACGCCGCTGAAGCTGGCCGACGCGCTGGAGAAGGCCGGCATCCCGATCCTCGGCACGTCACCCGACATGATCGATCTCGCCGAAGACCGCGACCGCTTCCAGAAGCTGCTTCACAAGCTCAACCTCAGCCAGCCGAAGAACGGCATCGCCTATTCTGTCGAGCAGGCCCGCCTTGTGGCCGGCGAACTCGGCTTCCCGCTGGTGGTGCGCCCCTCCTATGTGCTCGGCGGCCGCGCCATGCAGATCATCCATGACGAGGGCATGCTGCAGAGCTACCTGCTCGACACCGTGCCCGGCCTGGTGCCGGAGGACATCAAGCAGAAATACCCCAACGACAAGACCGGCCAGATCAACACGCTGCTGGGCAAGAACCCGCTGCTGTTCGACACCTATCTCTCGGGCGCCATCGAGGTCGATGTCGACTGCCTGTGCGACGGCACGTCGACCTTTGTGTCGGGCATTCTGGAACACATCGAAGAGGCCGGCATCCATTCGGGCGATAGTGCCTGCTCGCTGCCGGTGCACTCGCTGCCTTCCGAACTGGTCGACGAGTTGGAGCGCCAGACGGCGGCGCTTGCCCGCGCGCTCAATGTCGGCGGCCTGATGAACGTGCAGTATGCGATCAAGGACGGCACGGTCTATGTGCTGGAGGTCAACCCGCGGGCGTCACGCACCGTGCCCTTCGTTGCCAAGACCATCGGCCGTCCGATCGCCAAGATCGCCGCCCGCATCATGGCCGGCGAAAAACTGGAAGACGCCTTCGCCCATTACGGCGCCATGCCCGATCCGCGCAACCCCGGCCATATCGCCGTCAAGGAAGCCGTCTTCCCCTTCGCCCGCTTCCCCGGCGTCGACATATTGCTGGGCCCAGAAATGCGCTCGACCGGCGAGGTCATGGGCCTCGACCGCGACTTCGCACTCGCCTTCGCCAAGAGTCAGCTCGGCGCCGGCGTCGACCTGCCGCGCTCCGGCACACTGTTCGTCTCGGTGCGCGACGAGGACAAGAAAGGCATATTGCCGGCAGTCAAGCGCCTCGCCGGCCTCGGCTTCAAGGTGCTGGCCACGTCAGGCACGCAGCGCTTCCTCGCCGAAAACGGCGTCGACGCCCAGAAGATCAACAAGGTGCTGGAGGGACGCCCCCACATCGAAGACGCCATCCGCAACCGCCAGGTCCAGATCGTGTTCAACACCACGGACGGCCAGAAGGCCGTGTCGGACTCGAAGTCGCTGCGCCGCGCCACGCTGATGCAGAAGGTGCCGTATTACACGACGCTGTCGGGGGCTGCCGCGGTGGCGGAAGCGATTGCGGCGCTGAAGGCGGGGAGCCTGGAGGTGAGGCCACTGCAGGAGTATTTTGCCTGACTACCCCGCCGAGATCGTGGATCTAATTATCCTCCTGCCAAGTTTCGCAACTTCATTGTCAGGCTCTATGGAAAGCCAAAAATCTATCTGACCTGCCAGCCGATACCTATAAATCGGGTCTAAGATAGCTAAGTTGGCTAAATGTGAATTAATACCATGCTTGGAAATATAATGTATCGCCTGCCTTAATTTTCGACGCTGCTCTTTAGGAAGCTTGAGCTTCCCGCTAGAAATTGAAATGCCGGTAACAATTTTTTTCTGGCCCGCGAATGCAAGGACCGTTTTGTCCTCAGCGACCTCGTAGCCGAACTTCGCTAAGCAATCGCTCAAAAAAGGAAATGCACTTTCAGGAATTAGATCTCCAGATAGGCAAATGTCGTCAGCATATCTCGTAAAAAGAAGTGCATTCTGACTACAGAATTCTGCAATCTGCGTGTCAGCCTGAAACATAGCCATGTTGCTGAGAGCTGGGCTAGTGGGTGCTCCCTGTGGTAGAGCATCATTCAACGTACAAATATTAGACAATAAGATATCTTAGGCGAGTACCCGGCCTGAAGAAAGATATCGTACACAGTCACATAACTAACTGATCCAAAGAAATCCTTGATATCGACCTTTAAAACACATTTCGAATTGACGTGAACCTTCGCATTTTCAACTATACCCCGACCTTTTATGAAGCCAAAAGCGGAACAATGAGGTTTGAGTTTTGAGAGAACTTCGTCCAGAATCCAACGCTGCAGGCCCGCGAGGAATGGTCGAGGAACAAAAAGAATGCGCTCCCCACCTCTCCGTTTGGGAATAACTTTGCTGCGATAGTAGCGGGCACCATCTAAAACTACATTTGCAATGAATTGGGACTTAATACCTGTGTGCCAAGACAAATGCTGCATGTCTAGAATTACAGGTAAATTTTTATTTTCAAGCCGCTCTGCGTAAACAACCAGTCCTCGTTTCGCCGCAGATTTGAGCGGCCAACGAAAAGTTCTCTCGCGCAAGAATTCACTATACAGCTGCACCGGCACCGGGTTACCACATAATATGATTGTACCAATCAACTAATTCATCGACAAATAACCATGTTACTTGTCTGAGGTTCGTAGAACCTCTCGGTAATCTCTTCGATTGCCGAATGGGCCTAACCTTAGCCTAAGTCGCCGAGGCGATTGCACCTCGTTGCGCTGGCTTCCCGATGCCGATGCAAACTGATCTTACAGAGTGTTCACTCTGCTTCCTCTCCCAATTTTGTCAAGAAGTCGAGTTCGAGATTGGACATTCTCGGAACATAAAAGTCCTCGGGAGCTCGAGAAGGCCGTTCTGGGGAATATCGCCACCCCTTGTCGGCCCTTGGACTTAGAAATAACTCCGGCGCATGGGCATCAATCCAGGCTATTCCTTGAGGAAGAATTTTGATTCGAAAGCTCGCCTCACTCCGCTCAACTGCGGAAATCCCATTGGCCTGGAGGAAGTCTACCCCGTCCAGCACTTGGACGGGAGATAGCCGGTACCTCTCGTGAAATTGATAGACGTCAATCCATCCGCGATTGCGATAGATTTCCTTTAATATCTCCACCATAAAGGTCGGATAGACCACTATCTCAGCCTTCGAAATATGGTTTTTCTTGGCTTGGAATCGCTGTAAATCGGCCACCAGAAGATTGGGAATACGTTGTTAGGGCAATTGTAATTGTGAATTGAAAAAAGTGCTTCGGAAGACCCATAGCCCATTGATGGAAGAAACTGGCCATTATACCTGGAGCCGAGTATCTTTTCCAAAGATTTCATAAGCTTTCTTTTAGAATCAACGACGTCTTCATCATATATGTCTGATATTCCTCGATCTAGCCAAACCTCGGAGTGATATGCAAGCCCAAGCTCATCCAAGCGAGCTTTTGCTGAGTTCATTCCGGCAATTGCCAACAGATATATCTTATTGTCCTGAAAGCCACTGGCCGCAACATATTCAATAAATTTGTTCGCTTGGCGCTCTATAGTTCTTCCCGTCCCAAAGAAATCATCAAAGAGTATATAATTTTTGCCATTCCCGAAGGCAGCTTCGTATCCTTTTAACGAATTTCGGAAGTTTTTTTCCTGCCAGCCCGCAGCAGGGCTAAAATCATTCTTTAGCTGCTGCAAAAATGCCTGAGATCCATCCGATTCATAGTCATCGCTTACAGCAAAAAATAATGTATTCTTGGCAGATAACGACCATGTATCCTGGACATGCCTAGAAATTGACTTAGTAATATCCGTCATTTCAAAAGAGGTTAAAACCTTGAATCTTTTGATCAGGTCTACTATCAACTCTCGAGCATCATCGTCCGAACAATCGTTCCAAAGTCTAACAAGCGCTTCATATTCGCTTTTGATCCATCTGCAGCTGTCGCAGATATCAAGGAGAACCTTAAAGTCCGCCGGGTCCATAATTTGGCTTGAGCGAGACGTATGTACAATGTCGCTAGGCAGGGACGCATTCCTCAGTTTGCGGCAGCAATCTACTCATTTCAGCGCTCTTCAGACAACCGGGTTGACGCTGAAATACCTGGCATAGACCCGGTTGATGGCGTTGTAGAAGCCGGAATTGACGGCGTAGATGCGCACCATCACCACGTTTTCCAGCGAGGTGCCGGCGGCTTCCAGGCAGTGTTTCAGCGCCTTCAGCGACGCCTCGGTCTGCGTTTCGATATCGCCACGCACCATCTCGCCGGTCACCATGTCCACCGGCGGCGTCGCGGATATGAACACGAGGCCATTGGCCCTCACCGCCGTCGAGCAAGGCAGCCCGAGCGCCCGCACCTTGGCCGACATGACGGGCACTTCGATGACTTCTTTTTTCATGGTGATCTTCCCCTTGTTTGCCAAGCCGGCGCCAAGGCCCCCTCACCCAGCCTCCGCTTCGCTCGGCTGACCTCTCCCCGAGGGGAGAGGAGCCGGTCAGCGCCAGCGCTTCCCTCTTCTCCCCAGTGGGGAGAAGGTGGCCGCGAAGCGGTCGGATGAGGGGGCCTGCGCCACCTTTGATTGTGAGGAGCTTATCCCCCCGCCCAGCGAACGCCAGCGCCGAACCATGGTCCAGCCCTCACCCCTGCCCCGGATAGGGCATGCCGTCCTTGTGCAGGAACCTGCCATCCGAACTCGGGCTCATCATGTCGATGTCGGAGCAGGTGATGAGATCATCCGGATTGCGCGAGCCGACCTCGAGATAGCGCGCCGTTGTGGACGAGCGGTTGATCATGTGGTGGCCGTTGCCGCTGTTCTTGGCAAAGGTCGCGCAGTCGCCGGCCTTGAGCAGCGTCTCGCCGCCATCCTCGACCAGCACCAGTTCCCCTTCCAGCACATAAACAAGCTCGTCCTCATGGCTGTGCCAGTGGCGCTGGCTCGACCAGCCGCCTGATGGCAATGTCATCAGGTTGACGCCGAAATCGGTGAGGCCGCCGGCATCGCCGAGGCGGTGGCGTGTGCGCTCGGCGCAAGGGGCGTCGAAGGGTGCGGGGTAGCCGGAGCCCTTGCGGACAGGCACGGTGGACAGGTCGAGCTTGGGCATGGGAGCTCCATTGAATTGGTGGCGGCAGTGTATGTCACTGCCGCCGCAGCCACAGAGCCACTTTGCCGCAATGCCTTGCCAACGGCAGGCATCGGCCGTCGCACTCTACGGCGCCCCCTCTGTCCTGCCGGACATCTCCCCACAAGGAGGGAGATTGGCTGTCGCCTCAGCCTTCGCCAATTTTCACCGTCGCAAGAAAAGCACGGCGCCGACGCTGCTGATCTCCCCACTCGTGGGGGAGATGTCCGGCAGGACAGAGGGGGCGCCGTAGAATGCTATTGCTGGCTAGTCACCAGCCCTCAACCCTGATGCGCCGCCGCGAGTTCCTTCACGTGCTTCTCGTGCATCTGCAGCGTCGGCAGCGTCTTCTTGGCGAATTCCTTCATCGCCGGGTCGTCGCCCGAGTTGGCATAGCTGCTGAAAAGGGCAACGGCCTCCTTGTGCGCGTCCGTCTGCATCTGGATGTACTTGGCGTCAAAATCCTTGCCGCTTGCGCTCTTCAACACGTCGAGCATTGCCTGCTCCTTCGGCTGCAGGGCCGGCCCCGCGGCTTTGGTCGAACCGGTGGTCTGGCCCTGGCTCAGCGCCGCCTTGAACTCCTTGCCGGCTTTGGTGTGGTCCTTGACCATCTGCTTGGCGAATTTCCTGACGTCAGCCGCCCTGGATTTCTCCTCGGCGAGCTTGCTCGACTGGATTTCGAATTCGTTGGAGCTAGGCACCGTCTTGACGAAGGTTGGAGTATCGACCTTGCTGGCGGCCATGGCAGGCGCGACCGCAGTCGAGTTGGCCGCAAGGGCGGCAGGGGCACCGGCGAACAAGGCGACGGCGGCAATGGTGAGAAGCGTTTTCATCTGAGGTCTCCGATTTGAAAATTTCCCTCGGCTAATCAAACGCGGCATTGGCGGCAGGGTTGCGTCCGGAGAACTATTCGTCAGCGACCATCTGCCGAAGAGCCGTCCCGAGCCCCTGGCGGACAAACCTCAGGACAGCACGCCTCGCCATATTGCAGCTGTTCGTTCCAGTTCGGCCGACCCTCAGGCGTGAAATCCATAAGGTTCCACAGGATCTCGCAGATGCCGATGGCGCGCTGATCCTAATGGACGGCGCTGCATTGGGAGCCGGTTGCACTTCCCTGTATTGCGTCTGCAGGTTAGGTTTCCGCAGCTGGGGAGACACATGCAAGAGGATGAAGAGATCGATCTGCGCTGCCCGCAAGTGGTGGCCGACAACGCCGCCAAGGGGTTGAGGCTGCGCAAGCAGTTCGGCCGGGGCGGCACCGAGATCGGCGTGGCGCGGGCGACGGAACTCAAGAACCGCGAAAAGCTGGCGCCATCCACTATCCGCCGCATGGTCAGCTACTTCGCCCGCCACGAGGTCGACAAGCGCGGCAAGAATTACGGCAATGAAGACAATCCTTCGGCCGGCCATATCGCCTGGCTGCTGTGGGGCGGCGACGAGGGCCGCGCCTGGGCGCTTGAGCTCAAAAAGAAGATCGGCAATGCGCCCGATATCTGAGGGCGACCGCAAAACGACTGGCGGGCCCCAAACCCCCGCCTGGGACCCGCCAAGGAGTGGCTGAACACATGCCGGTGCAGCCCCTCCACATCTGCCAGTCGTCGATCCGCCATCGGTCGAAAGGCATGGAAGGTGAGGTAGCATCCGGTTGCGGCGGCCTATGTGAAGCAGTTCACAATCCGAAGGATTTCAACAGCGCTCGAGCAATTCCAGGAAAGGTGGGAACCGGTTTTCCCGTGAAAAGCGCGTAGCGTTTTCCCCAGGGAATTGCGGCAAGAAAAAAACCTTACCCTTCCCAGGCGACAGGCATCATTCCCAACCGCTCGTAGAGCCTGAGCGCGGCGGCGTTCTCGACCGTGTTGGTCTTGAGGTCGACATGGGCCGCGCCCCGATCGCGAAAGGCGTTGAAAGCCTGCCACATCAGCGCTTCGCCAATGCCTTGGCCGCGCGCTTCGGGATGGACCGCGAGGTCCTTGACGAAGGCCCTCGTCCAGCACAGCGCTGCCGCCGCCAGCCGTCCTTTGGCGTCGATGACCAGGAAACACAGCGCCGGGTCGAATTCGGCATCGCTGGATATGCGCGCCCACCATTCGTCGAACGGGCCGTCGGTGCCGTCGTCGAACACCTCGGTCAAAAGCGCGTGCAAGGGCTGCGCGTCACCATGTTCGAAGCAGCGCATGTTAAAGCCGTCCGGCCAGTGCGGTGCAACGAGCGTCTCGTCGAGGATCTTGCGCAGCCGGATGTCGTTTGGAGCCGGCGGGCGCGGTTCAGGCATCGCGCTCAGGCGTCGGGCTGCAGCCGGCGGCGCTTGCGGTCGACACCGAGGCCGGTCGCCTCGAGCAGGCCTTTGCGCTTGGCGTCGAAATAATAGCCGGTCTGGTAGAGCCAATCGGCCTTCTTGGCGTTGCCACCCGCCACCAGCCAGGCGCCACGCAGATATTTGACCGCGTATTTCAGATTGGTTTCGGCGTCGAACAAGCCCTTGGCCGGCCCGTCATAGCCCATGCCGCGCGCCGTCGCGTGCTTGATCTGCATCAGCCCCCAATGGCCGTTATTGTAAGCCTTGGGATTGTAGGTGCTTTCGCGGTTGACGACGTGGCGCACCAGATCGACCGGCACCTCGTAGAGAGCAGCGTATTTCTGGATCAGCCGGTCGACGTCGCCGCGCATGCCGGTCGCATGCTCTTCTTCCGGGAGACCGAGCGGCGCGGCGGGGAACTGGCCCAGGGAAGCCGGGTTCTGCGGCACGACATAGGCTACCTGCTGCACGCCGGGCATGGCGTTCTGGCCGCCCTTGGCGGTCGCCGGCATGACAAGGCTGGCGGTCGTATATTGCGCCGCGACCGGCTGTCCGGCCTTGGCGGGCGCAGGCGCCTGCCAAGCATTGGCGGCCATCACCGCAGGCACGGCCGGGGCCGTGGGCGTCGCGCCGGCAAAGGCCGCCGTCGCGGCAACCGGCTGCGCAGCGGCATCGAGCGCTGGCGTGGCCGGCGTCGCTTCGGCCGCCTGGACGGGTGTTATGCCCGAGGATTGCGGTAGCACCGAAACCGTATCGGGCAGCGGCAAGGTGAAGCCGGCATCGCTGCCGGCAGCGGTCGCGGTTTCGGTCAGCGCAGGCGTGGCCTTCATCTGCGAGGTCGATTGGCAGCCGCTGAGGGCAGCTGCGCCGACGATCACAGAGATCGCGAAAAGGTTGAATTTTGCTGGCAAGCCGCGCGGGTCCGATTTGTCGGTTGTTAAGAAGTCCTTACACCAGCGATTCCTGGTGGGCAATCGGGACCATCTGGTGGTTTTCGGGTGGCGAGAGCCGGGGTCAGATGCCATATTGTTCTGCATATGTACCGGTCGGTATCCCGGTTTTCGCCGCTTTGCGGAAAGGAGCGCATCATGGAAACGGCATCTTCGATCACAGCCGGCCACGCAGTGTTAGAAACAGTGATCGGCTTCATGGGCATCGCCTGGAGCGAAAAGGGCCTGATCCGGCTCTGCCTGCCCGAAAGGAGCCGCGAAGCAGTGGAGCGCCGGCTGATGCGGCATGCCGGTGTTGCCGCCAATACGACTGCGAACATTGGGCAGCCGCAATGGGTGGTCGAGCTGATCGCCTCGATCAAGGCGTATGCGTCAGGCGAGGACGTCGATTTCTCTGGCGTGCCGGTCGATCTCGACGGCGTCGACGACTTCCGTCTCGCCATCTACGACGCGGCGCGGAAACTGCATTACGGCGAAACCACCACCTATGGCGAACTGGCCAAGCGCGCCGGCCAAGCCGGCCTGCCGCGCGAAACCGGGGCAGCGCTGGGCGCCAACCCGGTGCCGCTGGTCATCCCCTGCCATCGGATACTAGCCGCGGGCGGCAAGATCGGCGGCTTCTCGGCGCCCGGCGGCTCGGCCACCAAGGAAAAGATGCTGGCCATGGAAGGCGTGCGCGTCGGCCCGCCGCCGGCGGCGCAGGTCTCGTTCGGGTTCTAAGAGCTTGAATGGTATGCCGGCTGGGTATGTTGAGATTCAGGTCAGGCCGCACCGAGAACTATGGTCTTCGAGAACCGGAGCGGAGCGTACTTAATTTACGTGGGCGCCGGAAGCGCAGAAGACCGGCCTCACTTGAATATCAATATGCCCTAATGACGGCGCAGGAAGCGGCGATGAAAATGGTCGTTCTCGATCCGCTTGCAGAGATAGACCGGGCAGGATTCGGTGTCGGCGCTCGGTACATAGGCGCGCTTTCTGACCTCGCCGACATTGCAGAATTGCTGGCTCTGCACATAGCGGTCGAAGAGCGGCAGCCCCGGCACGCGCCTGGACTGATAGCGCAGGATGACCGCGCCCTGGCGGGCGATCGTGCCTTGCACCCTGTCGCAGCTCATACGAGTGGGGTCGTAGCGCGAGATCGCCTGCGCCTCGGCGGCCGCCAGCGTCAGGCAGGCGGCAAGCAGAATGGTTTTCACAACGGTTTTCATGACAGTCTCCCAAAACCGGACTAACGCCGTCGGGCGTCCCGATCTTCCCGATTGCTCGACGCTTTCATGCGATTGGGGCGGCCTTTGGGCGGCGCCACCGCAACGCCATTTTTCGAGCCATCTTGTTTTTGGTGCGAAACCCGCCTATATCAGCTCCATTGATATTTCGGCCGATCGATCCGGGCCTCGCGATCTTCGCGTTTGCTGACGTCTATCTCCAAAATCTCGATACAAACCGGCTGAACCTCGGTTCGGTCAAACCAAAGCAAATGCGAGGACTATTCATATGGCAACTGGTACGGTCAAGTGGTTCAATGCCACCAAGGGCTTCGGCTTCATTCAGCCTGATTCGGGCGGTGCGGACGTTTTCGTTCACATCTCCGCTGTCGAGCGCGCTGGACTGTCGACCCTGGTCGAAGGCCAGAAAATCAACTTCGAGATCGAGCAGGACCGCCGCACAGGCAAGTCGTCCGCTGGTTCTCTGAGCAAGGCAGCCTGATTTTGCGATAGCGCGCGCCGGACGAGAGTTCGGGGCGCGCGGCAAGTCACGGATGTACTGACGGTCGCGCGAGAAGCGCGCTGGAGCGGAAAGACCCGACAAGCTGGATCAGCAGATAGCTGCCGGCCCGGACTTAAAGCTCCGATCAGGCTACCGAAAATGGGAAGGCGGGATTTATCCCGCCTTTTTGTTTGTCTGGAATTGGACGATGGCCATGCTATTAGTTTCGCCCCATGACCAAGCTCGAACAGATTGAAAGATCCATCGCAGCCCTGAACACCAAAGAACTAAAGGCCTTTGCCAAATGGTTCGCAGCGTATCAGGCAGAGGTGTGGGATATGCAGATCGAGGCGGACGCCAAGGCTGGCCGGCTGGATAAGTTTGCCGAGCAGGCTTTGGCTGAACTTCACGCGGGCCGAGTTCGCCCTCTTTGAATGCGCGCTACGGCCGAAGGCCGCAAGCCCAACCGGGCATCGCGCCCGTTGGCGTCCCGTCCGGAACGAGCCGCGAAGCGGCGGCAAGCGTGAGGACAAAATCAGCGCCGCAGATGCAGCGGCACCACCTTGTTGTCGGCGCCAAGCAGCGCCTCGATCGACAGCGGCTCCCGGTTGAAGATCGTGCCGGCCAGCGCCGGGCGGCCGAGATGGAACCCCTGTAGCAGGTCGACGCCGCCATCCAGCGCGACGCGCAGATGCACGGATTGCTCGATGCCTTCCACCAGCACCTTGGCGCCGCGATCGTGCAGCGACGAGACGAGCGGCCGGAAGAAGCGCTCGGCGGCAGCGTGGCGGCAGAATTCGGCGAACCAGCCGCCGTCGATCTTCACAATATCCGGTTGAAACAGGCTCATCCGCTCCGCGGTCGAGTGGCCGGTGCCGAAATCGTCGATGGCGATGCGGATGCCGTGGCGCCGCATCTCGCGCACCAGCGGGGCCAGCACATTATCGTCGGCCGCCTGTTCGGTGATCTCGCAGACCAGCATGGCGGCATGCAGGTCGAGATCGCCGAGATGCCGCGTCATCAGCCGGATCTCGGCCAGCGCCCGCCCGAGATGATCGTTGATCATCGGGTTGTAATTGAAGAACAGGTCGAGCCCGTCGGCGCCGACGTTGCGGAAGTTTTTCAGATGCAGCATCCGGCACATCGTCTCGACAAACAGGCGGTCGCCCGGCGCAACACTGTCGAAGAACATGGCCGGTGCAACCGGCATGGAAGCGCGCTGCGGTTCGATCAGCGCCTCGACGGCAACCGCGGCCAACGCGCCGCCGCGTGGCGCAAAGATCGGCTGGTAGGCGCTCTTCAGCCGGAACGCGCCGTAGACGCCGTATTCGATGCCGACCTCGTCGGCAAAGATCGCTTCGCCGATATCGCGACGCCTCTCGCGCTGCCCGGTCATGGCCCGGTCCTGCGCCCGGTCCTGCGCCCGAACACCCTGCCCGGCCGCGCCGGAGGCGCTGCAGTCGGGCCGGCAGGCGTCTTGCCAGGCTCGGCCGCCGCGACAGATGGCTGCCCATCCTTGCCGAAAGCGCGAAAGCTGGTCGGCGCCAGTTCCGGCTTCGCCAGCACGAAGCCCTGCACCATCGATGCGCCGGATTTCTCGGCCAATTCAAGCTGCCAGCCTTCCTCGATGCCTTCGAACACCGTGCGGATGCCCTGTAGTTCGAAGTTCGTCACCATGGCAGTCAAGAGGGCAAAGCCGGCGCCGGATTCCATGAGCTGCGTGATCCAGTGCGCATCGAATTTGACGATGTCGGGCTTGAGCTCCTTGATGCGGTTGATGTCGGATTCATCGGCGCCGTAATCGTCGACGGCGATGCGAAAGCCATTGGCCCGCAGCGCCTCGACAAAGCTGTAGAGCGTTTCCTGCGACGCCGACTTCTGCTCGGTGACCTCGCAGACGATGCGCCGCGGATCGATCCCCGCCTCGTGCAGCACCAGCCGCATGTCGCGCAGCGCGTTGTCGGCAACGGTGCGCTCGGTGAACACCGACGGGTCGAAATTGACGAAGATCGAGGCTTCTTGCGGCAGGCAGGCGCCAGCGTTGAGCAAATGCAGCGTGCGCGTCAGCGCCTCGATGTGCAGGCGGTCGCCGGCCGGACAGGTGCGGAAGAAGTTCATCGGCGATTGCGGCTCGCCGTCACGAAACGGCCGGATCAGCCCCTCGAACGCTGCGATCGAGAGCTTGCCGTCCTTGAAGGCGAAGATCGGCTGAAAGGCGCTCTGCAGCGTGTAGGGACCCCAGACACCTGAAGCGGTGCCGTCATCGTGACGGATGATGTGGGCAAGCCCGGTGCTGCGCGACAAGGGTCCCTCGCTCCGCGAGACAGGCGAAATGGCTGGCGATCCTGCCGTCAAAGGTTTTAGCGGCCGTTGATGAATTTATTCTTGCCGGGGATAAGCCTATCGATTGCCGAGCCCGCAGCGCAGAGCGAAACGGTCATGCACGCGCTCCAAAAGCCGATCTTCACAGGTCCTTGACCCCTGGCTCATCCGACAATGCTTGCACTTGCCGGGTCGATGCGACATGAGAAGCGCCGCAGCTGTTTGCGGTTGCGCCGACCCCTCTGGAGATATCTGGTCATGGCCTTTCTTGCCGACGCCCTTGCCCGCGTAAAGCCTTCCGCCACCATCGCGGTGACGCAGAAAGCCCGCGAGCTGAAAAATGCCGGCCGCGACATTATCGGCCTCGGCGCTGGCGAACCGGATTTCGACACGCCCGACAACATCAAGAATGCGGCGATCGAGGCGATCCGCCGCGGCGAGACCAAATACCCGCCGGTTTCGGGCATCGCGCCGCTGCGCGAGGCGATCGCGAAAAAATTCAAGCGCGAGAACAATCTCGACTACAAGCCCGAGCAGACCATTGTCGGCACCGGCGGCAAGCAGATCCTGTTCAACGCCTTCATGGCGACGCTGAACCCAGGCGACGAGGTCATCATCCCCCGCCCCTATTGGGTCAGCTATCCCGAAATGGTGGCGATCTGCGGCGGCACCTCGGTGTTCGCCGATACTTCGATCGACAATGGTTTCAAGCTCACTCCCGCCGTGCTGGAAAAGGCGATCACGCCGAAGACCAAATGGCTGTTGATGAACTCGCCGTCGAACCCGTCCGGCGCCGCATACACGGAAGCCGAGCTGCGCGCGCTGGCCGACGTGCTCTTGAAGCATCCGCATGTCTGGACACTGACCGACGACATGTACGAGCACCTGACCTATGGCGACTTCGTCTTCAGGACGATCGCCGAGGTCGAGCCGAAACTCTACGAGCGCACGCTGACCATGAACGGCGTCTCGAAAGCCTACGCCATGACCGGCTGGCGCATCGGCTATGCCGCGGGTCCCGTCCAGCTGATCAAGGCGATGGACATGATCCAGGGCCAGCAGACCTCGGGCGCCTGCACCATCGCGCAATGGGCCTCGGTCGAGGCGCTCAACGGCCCGCAGGATTTCGTCGCCAGGAACAAGGCGATCTTTCAGGGCCGTCGCGACCTCGTCGTGTCGATGCTCAACCAGGCGCGCGGCATAACCTGCCCGTCGCCGGAAGGCGCCTTCTATGTCTACCCGTCCTGTGCCCAGCTGATTGGCAAGAAGACCAAAGCCGGCAAGATAATCGACACCGACGAGACTTTCTGCTCCGAATTGCTCGAAGGCGAGGGTGTCGCAGTGGTGTTCGGCTCGGCCTTCGGCCTCGGCCCCAACTTCCGGATCTCCTACGCCACGTCGGAGACGCTGCTGGAGGAAGCCTGCACCCGCATCCAGCGGTTCACGGCATCGCTGACCTGAACTGGCGGCACCGAGACATGAAACCCGGCTTCGAGCCGGGTTTTTGTCAGGAGCAGACCTCAGCCGCCATACTGCTCGCTGGTGACCGCTTCCATCCAATCGGCATGGACGCCGTCCAGCGCTTCCTGCATGGCGACGTGGGTCATTGTCGTCTTTGGACCCGCGCCGTGCCAGTGCTTCTCGCCGGGCTCGAACGAGATCACGTCGCCCGCCTTGATCTGCTGGATCGGCCCGCCCCATGTCTGCGCAAGGCCGGCCCCCGCAGTGACATAAAGCGTCTGCCCCAGCGGATGCGTGTGCCAGTGGGTGCGCGCACCGGGCTCGAAGCTGACCAGCGTGGCTCTGAGCCGGGCCGGCGCTTCCTTCTCGATGATGGGCGTCTGCAACACGCGGCCGGTGAAATACTTCTCCGGTGCGATGATGGTCGGCACGCTGCCGCAGGCAATGATCTTCATCTCTGGTGATCCCTAAGTTTGGCAGAAGCTACCCTGCTCCGGTGCCGGCTACCACCCCAGCCGGGGCCAGAACAGGCCGGCACGTACGCGATAGTCCGCGTAGGCTCCGGCCAGCGGCGTGCGCGAAAATTTCTTCTCTTCGTCCAGTGCCGCAAACACATAGAGGATAGCGATCCCGGCGACCGGCGCCACCGCCCAGATCGACCAGGTCGCGATCCCCCAGCCGATCCAGAAGACGATGTAGGACGTATAGAAGGGGTGGCGGACATGGCCGTAGGGGCCGTGGGTCAGCAGGCTGTGCGGATCGTCGGGTGCGAAGACGAAGCGCAGCCGCACCTTGCGCGACGTCACGATCGCCCACCAGAACAGGGCAGAGCTCGCCAGTTCGACGGCAAGTCCGGTGATCTTTGCCGAACCCGGCTGCGATTGGATCCAAAGGATGGCGAGAAAGAACAGCGCCGTGGCGATGACCGCCGCCGAAATCACCATGGCGCCTGGAGACATCGCCTGCGATTGGAAATGCGCCCGCATCGACCAGACATATTGGCCAAGCATCGCGATGCTGCAGATCGAGACAAGAAGATCGAGGACTGGTTCCATTGTCGGGATTCCGCGCGTGATTGCCATGGAGCCAGCGATCGTGCCGGCTATCTCTTTAGAAATCCTTTCTTAACCACATGTTTAAAGAACATATAGAGCCAGCGATGCGATGTTGGCGGTCAGGCAAATCTCAAGGTCTAATCCAGCATGAGCATCACTCACCGCACCATCCGCACGCCGCAGGCCGACTTGCGCCTCAGCCAGTCGTCTGGGTCCGGCATGCCCATCGTCATGATCCATGGCTCGGGCAGTTCGCGCGCCGTGTTTGCCCGTCAGTTCGATAGCCCGCTTGCCGACGCCCATCGGCTGATCGCCTTCGACCTTCCCGGCCACGGCGAGTCCTCCGATGCCCGCGACCCGGCGACCGCCTATACGATTACCGGCCTTGCCCAGACCACAGCCCGGCTTCTCGACGCTTTGGGCATCGGCCACGCCATCATCTTCGGCTGGTCGCTCGGCGGCCATGTGGCGGTCGAACTGGCCAGCTTTCACCATGCGGTCAGCGGCCTGGTGCTGACCGGAGCGCCGCCGGTGTCGCGGGGGCCGCTTGGCATGCTGCGCGGCTTTCACGCCAACTGGGACATGCTGCTCGCCTCCAAGAAGGTCTACTCCGAACGCGACATCGAGCGTTTTGAGGCTCTGTGCTACGGCGACACCGCCAGTCCGTCTTTCCGCGAAGCCATCAGGCGCACCGACGGCCGGCTTCGCGCCGGCGTGGCGCGCTCCATGTTTGCCGGCAAGGGCGCCGACCAGAAACAGGTGGTCGAGCACGCCCCGTTCCCGGTTGCGGTGATCAATGGAGAGCATGATCCGCTGGTGCGGCTGAGTTACTTCGAGACGGTGGCCTATGGCTTGCTGTGGGAACAATGCCATGTCATATCAGGCGCCGGCCATGCACCGTTCTGGGAACGCCCAGACCTGTTCAACCCGTTGCTGTCGCGCTACGCCGAGATGGTAGTGAAGCAGAGTGCAGCCGCCACGCCCACGCGCCGCACCCAGGCAAGCTGAAATCGCCGGACGGTTCTGATCCCGGGGTCTTTCCTCGGCCGCCTGACGGCGCACCGGATTCCTATTTTCCTTGCCCTGCCGGCTAACCCGTGGGACGATGGGCGTGGGCAGGTGGCTAAGAGAAACAACCCCGCCCCGCGACGGTCGAACAGGCCGGCCGCCGCTCACGACAGGGTGCGATCGGCGCAAAACCGTTTCCACTTTTGCTGATCGCACTCCAAGGGCCAAGCCTGAGTGGAGGTCAGCCATGGGTACTCGCGCCGGAGGACGACGCACGGGACCGAAATGCATTGCCATAGTCGGTCCCTTTGCAGGCGGTAAGACGACACTTCTCGAAGCCATCCTCGCCCGTACGGGCGCCATCCCCCGCCAAAATCCCGTTTCATCGGGAAGCACCGTTTCCGATCATTCGGCCGAGGCGCGGGCGCACGCCATGAGCGTCGAGGCGACCTTTGCCACCACCGAATTCATGGGCGAGCAGATCACCTTCGTCGACTGTCCCGGATCGATCGAATTCTCCTTCGAGGCCGAGCCGGTGCTGGCAGCCTGCGATCTCGCGGTGGTCGTCGCCGAGGCCGACGAGAAGAAGATCCCAGCCTTGCAGCTCATCATGCGCAAGCTCGACGATCTCGGCGTGCCGCGCATCCTGTTCCTCAACAAGGTCGACAAGGCAATCGCCGGCGTACGCGATACGCTGAAGATGCTGCAGCCGACGAGCGCGGCGCCGCTGTTGCTGCGCCAGATTCCGCTGCGCAAGGACAATGTGGTGATCGGTTCCATCGACCTGGCGCTAGAGCGCGCCTACATCTACCGCGAATATGCCGAAAGCCAGGTTGCCGAAATTCCAACTGATGACAAGGCGCGCGAACTGGAGGCTCGCTTCTCCATGCTGGAGACGCTTGCCGACCATGACGACCAGTTGATGGAGCAGTTGCTGGAGGAGATCGAGCCGCCGAAAGACGCGGTCTTCGACGATCTGTCCGCCGACCTGCGCGCCGGCGCCATAACGCCGGTGCTGATCGGCACCGCCGAAAAAGGCAACGGCGTGCTGCGCCTTTTGAAGGCGATCCGCCATGACGCACCGGATGTCGAGGCGACGCGCAAACGGCTCGGCGTCCCCGACGGCAATCACACCGTGGTCCAGGTGATGAAGACCATCCACACCGCGCATGGCGGCAAGCTGTCCGTGTCGCGCGTACTCTCCGGCCAGATCGCCGATGCAGCCGAACTCTATTTGTCGAATGGCGAGACGGCGAAGGTCTCCGGCATCTACAAGATGCTCGGCAAGGACCAGTCCAAGCTCACCGCTGCCAAGGCCGGCGACACGGTGGCGTTGGGCAAGCTGGACGAGGTCAAGACCGGCCAGACGTTGAGTTCCACGAAGGGCGGTATCAAGCCGCTGGTCACGCTTACGCCGCCGCAGCCGGTCTTTGCCTTTGCGCTACGGCCGAAGGAGCGCAAGGACGAGGTCAAAATGTCGGCGGCCATCCAGCGCCTGGCCGAGGAAGATCCCTCGCTCACCTTGCGCCACAACCAGGACTCGGCCGAGACCGTGCTGTCCGGCCATGGCGAGATGCATCTGCGGGTCGTGCGCGAGCGGCTGGAAGGCAAGAATCAGATTCCGGTCGAAGGCCATGCGCCTGCCGTCCCCTATCGCGAGACGATCCGAAAGACGGTGCAGCAGCGCGGCCGCCACAAGAAGCAGTCCGGCGGCCATGGCCAGTTCGGCGATGTGGTGATCGAGATCAAGCCGCTGCCGCGCGGCTCCGGCTTTCAGTTCTCGGACACCATCACCGGCGGCGTCGTGCCCAAGACCTACATCCAGTCGGTCGAAACCGGCGTGCGCGATTATCTGAAATCCGGCCCGCTCGGCTTCCCTGTCGTCGATGTCGCCGTCAACCTCTCCGACGGCTCCTACCACGCCGTCGATTCCTCCGACATGGCTTTCCAGATGGCGGCCAAGCTGGCCATGAAGGAAGGCATGGCGGCCTGCTCGCCGGTGCTGCTCGAGCCGGTCATGAAGGTCGAGATCGTCACGCCGTCCGAAGCCACTTCGAAGATCATCGCGCTGATCCCGCAACGGCGCGGCCAGATCCTTGGCTACGACGCGCGGCCTGACTGGCCGGGATGGGATGTCGTGGAGGCGACCATGCCGCAGGCCGAGATCGGCGACCTGATCATCGAACTGCGCTCGGCGACCTCCGGCGTCGCCAGCTATCGTTGCGCCTTCGATCACATGGCCGAGCTGACCGGTCGGTTGGCCGACGAGGCGATGAACGCCAACGGCAAGGCTGCCTGACAGGCCGAAGGATGATCCGCACAAAAAACGGCGCCCGGATGACCCGGACGCCGCTCTTATTGCGGACCGTCTTCTTGGGAGGAAAACGGCAGGTCCGCCGCACGTATCCGCCGCGCCATGCGGCACTGACAGACGAATAGGTTCGGACGCGGTAGCCGCCTGAGCCCGGATCTTCCGAGTGATGCCCCCATCTCCCGGTCGAACCACACCGCGTCCTATGATCTGCTTAAACGATGAATCGCGCCTGCGGCATGTTACCTGAGGTTACATGTCACTGTTACGCGGCGATTTTGCTCGATTTTTCGCTGGCTACGGCAGGCCCGGAAACAAAAAAGCCGGATCAATGAAGATCCGGCTGAGTTTGATTGGAAGTGCCTGTTAAGGCTAACCTCCAGAGGGGAACACTCGAGGGCGCTAATGGGAGGAGAACGCGCCCAGGAGATGATCTATATATGTGCTGTTCATGCCCAAGAAACAAGCATCTATTTTGCAACACACGCATGCAAAAAGGTACAGGCTGTGGTCTAACCCATGTCTAGGGGCCATAGGACCACGAAAACTTGCCAAATGAATGGCGCGACCGTGCGGTTGCCTTCGCAGAACCGCAAGTCGGGCTGATTCTCGCGCTCGCGGGCAAAAAGCCGAATGACGTTGAATCGGGCAGCAGGCGTTTATTTTTGCGGCAGCGGGATGGGAAGGGTCGGCCGGAAGAAGGGAGACCTGACATGCGGACACCCCAGGCGATCGCCGGCAGCGCGGTCTTCTTCATCGCCGCACCTTGTGTCGTGGCCGGGCTGGTGCCCTGGCTGCTGACGGACCGCTACCGTCTGCCGCTGTCGACGGTGCCCGGCTTCGTGCCGGCTGGCTCCATCCTAATCGTCGCGGCCATCGCCCTGCTCGTCCATTCCTTTGCCCGCTTCGCGCTCGAAGGCATGGGCACGCCGGCGCCTGTAGCACCCACCGAGAGACTGGTGATCGGCGGCGTCTACCGCCATGTCCGCAACCCGATGTACGTCGCCGTGCTGTCGATCATCCTCGGCCAGGCGTTGCTGTTTTCAAGCTGGAGCGTCGCTGCCTATGCCGCCATCGGCGCGATCGTCATGGGCTCTTTCGTCAGGTTCTATGAGGAGCCGACTCTCGCCCGCCGCTACGGTGGCGAATACGAGACCTACCGCCGCAATGTTCCCGGCTGGCTGCCACGGCTGACGCCTTGGCGGGGGTGACCAGCACCTCCCAAGGGCATGTTTAAAATGACCAGCTGCGCGCTTTGGCGATGATGAAGTCGCGGAAGACGTGCAGCTTGGCCTGGTTCTTCATTGCATCGGGATAGGCGAAATAGGTGTCGAAGGACGGCACCTCGGTCTCCGGCAAAAGCTGCACCAAATCCGATTCCTTGGAGATCACGTAGTCGGGCAGCATGGCGATGCCGGCGCCGCCCTGCACGGCGCGCTTGATCGACAAGATGTCGTTGATCTGCAGCGTCGGCACCCTTTGCCCACCGTCGAAATCGCCGATCGTTTCCAGCCAGTTCAGCTCCGACAGATGCGACGGCACCGGCACACCGAAAGTGACGATGCGATGGTTCTTCAGATCGGCGACCGAGGTCGGCTTGCCGTGCTTGCCGACATAGGACGGCGAGGCATAGAGGTGGAAATGCACGGTGAACAGGCGGCGCTGGATAAGGTCGGGCTGCTGCGGCTGGCGCAGCCGTATCGCGCAGTCGGCCTGGCGCATGGTGAGGTCGAGTTCCTCATTGGCCAGGATCAGCTGCAGGCTGATTTCCGGATAGAGCTCGATGAATTCCTGCACCCGCTCGGTCAGCCAGCCGGCGCCGAGCCCGACCGTGGTCGTTACCCTCAGCACGCCTGAGGGACGGTCCTTGGCCTCGGTCAGCTTCGACTTGATGGTCTCCAGCTTCATCAGCACGTCATGCGCCGTGCGGAACAGCATTTCGCCCTGCTCGGTCAGCACCAGGCCGCGGGCATGGCGATTGAACAGCGGCACCCCGACATCATGTTCGAGCGCGCTGACCTGGCGTGAAATCGCCGATTGCGACAGGTGCAAAGTCTCGGCGGCATGGGTAAACGACCCAGCCTCCGCCGCTGCGTGAAACACGCGAAGCTTGTCCCAGTCCAACGCCATTGAGTTCCCCTCGTTCTGTTTTTGGCGTCTGAATGAAAAATCAGGCTTTTGAACGGCTTGCGACGCCGTCTTGATAGATTTTATTCCGCCGCTTCGCGGTGCACCTCGATGCCGGCCAGGTATTTTTCCGCCTCGAGCGCGGCCATGCAGCCGAGCCCGGCGGCGGTCACCGCCTGACGGTAGATATCGTCGGTCACGTCACCGGCGGCGAACACGCCGGGCACATCGGTGCGGGTCGAATTCGGCGCCGTCCACAGATAGCCGTTCGGCTTCTGCTTCAGCTTGCCGACAAACAATTCCACCGCCGGCGCATGGCCGATCGCCACGAACACGCCGTCCACCTGGAGATGGCTGACCTCGCCGGTCATCGCATTTCTGAGCTTCAGCCCTTCGACCGAAGGCGGCAGCGGCGTCTTGCCGGGCCGGCCGGTGATCTCGTCGACGATCGTGTCCCAGATGACTCGGACATTGTCCTTTTTCAACAGCCGCTCACGCAGGATGCGCTCGGCGCGGAAATCGTTGCGCCGGTGGATGACGGTCACGCTCTTCGCCAGATTGGAGAGATAGAGCGCCTCCTCCACCGCCGAATTGCCGCCGCCGATGACAGCGACATCCTTGCCGCGATAGAAAAAACCATCGCAGGTGGCGCAGGCCGACACGCCGAAGCCCATGAAGGTTTGTTCGGTGGGGATGCCCAGCCACTTCGCCTGCGCACCGGTGGCGATGATCAGCGCATCGGCCGTGTAGGTGGTGCCGGAATCGCCCGTGGCGCGGAACGGCCGCACATTGAGGTCGACCTCGGTGATGATGTCGTTGACGATGTCAGTGCCGACATGCTCGGCCTGCTTCAGCATCTGCTCCATCAGCCACGGGCCCTGGATCGGATCGGCGAAGCCCGGATAGTTTTCGACATCGGTGGTGATCATCAGCTGGCCGCCCTGCTGCAGGCCGGCGACGAGCATCGGCTTCAGCATGGCGCGCGCGGCGTAGACCGCCGCCGTATAGCCGGCCGGGCCGGAACCGATGATAAGGACAGGCGCGTGCTTGGTGGTCATCTAAAGCCTCTGCGGGGCAGACAATCGAGTGTGCCTTGGAAAACGACGTGAAATGTTGCTGGTAATGTAAGGGTTGCCAACCACACCAGCAAGACGATCAGGCCGTCGTCCCCGGAAAGCTTCGGCCTACAGGCTTATTCGCGCAATGGCCGCTTTCGTTACGGTTGCGAAATCGCCCGACCAAAGGGCTGGCATCGACACAAAAGTCGTTTAAGGACGAGAGCGCGAAAGATTCTTGCGCTAAGCCGAGACCGCCATGCCCCTGAAAGCCGACCTCGATGCCATCGACTGGAAGATTCTGCGCGAGCTTCAGGCCGACGGGCGCATGACCAATGTCGAACTGTCGAGCCGTGTCGGCATTTCCGCCCCGCCCTGCCTGCGCCGTGTCCGGCGGCTGGAGGAAACCGGCATCATCAGAGGCTATCGCGCCTTGCTCAACGCGCCGGCGCTCGGCATGGATGTCGTCGCCTTCTGCCTGATCGGCCTGCATCACCAAGCCGACGCGGAGCTCAAAGCTTTCGCCGAGCGCACTCGCGGCTGGCCGATCGTGCGCGACGCCTGGATGGTCTCGGGCGAATCCGACTTCCTGCTGCATTGCGTGGCGAGTGATCTCGGCACCTTCCAGACCTTCGTCATCGAAGAACTGGCTTCGGCGCCGAATGTCGACACGGTGCGCACCGCGCTGACCATCCGCCGCGTCAAGGACGAAGGGCTGGTGGCGTTCAGCGCCCCATGATCGTCCTAGATTCGGGCGAGCGACTCGATAGCCCCCAAAAGCGCTACCAGATCATCGGGGTTGCGCAGCGGCAGAACCTCGAAGCCCGGCTCATTATTTCCCTCGCCATCCACCAGCCAGCCGCGCGGCAGGCCGGCACGTTGTCCGGCCTGCATATCCGCGGGCTTGTCGCCGACGATCAGCGAGCGTGTGAGATCGAGGCCGAGGCGCTGCTGGGCCTCGAGCAGCATGCCCGGATTGGGCTTGCGCATCGGGTGGTCGGCGACCGCCAGTGACCCGCTGCCCGCCTCGTGGTAGGCGCAGGCCAGAACCATGTCGACGAAGGCATCGCCGGCGGCAAGCAGCTCGAGAACCCGGCCGTTGACCGCGGCAAATTCCTTCCAGCCGAAATAGCCGCGCGCGATGCCGGACTGGTTGGTGACGATGACGACCGGGATGTTGCCCCGGTTGGCGGCGGCGATGACCGACACGATGCCGTCGCGCAGCACCATTTTGCCGGGATCGTCGGGATAACCCGTATCGACATTGATGGTGCCGTCGCGGTCGAAGAACAGCGCCGGCGTCCCAGCGAGAAAGGACTGCATACCCACCCGCTCAACCCACAGGCCGGGTTCAGCCAGCGGGTATGGACCGTAGGCCCCGGTGTCAGCCATTTGACAGACGGTCTTCCACCACCTCGCAGAGATAGTGGTAGAGGCAGAGATGTCCCTGCTGGATGATCGGCGTCGAGGTCGAGGGCACGTTGAGCAGGATGTCGGTGAGCGGCTTCAGCTTGCCGCCGGTGTCGCCGGTCAGGCTGATCACCGTCATGTCCATCATCCGTGCCTGTTCGGCGGCAGCCAGAATGCTCGGCGAATTGCCGCTGGTCGAAATGGCGAGCAGCACGCCACCGGCCGCGCCATGCGCCTCGACCTGGCGCGAAAACACCGTGTCGAAGCCGTAGTCGTTGCCCCAGGCGGTCAGCATCCCGGCGTTGGCCGGCAGCGCAATGACATTGTAGGCCTTGCGCTCCTTAAGGAAGCGGCCGACCAGTTCGGTGGCAATGTGGATGGCGTCGCTGGCCGAGCCGCCATTGCCGCAGACCAGCAGCGCCTTGCCCGAGGAAAGCGCGGCGACGACCGCACTCACAGCACGTTCCATCTCGGCGGTCAGGTCACGCTCGACTGTCGCGGTGATCGCGGCCGCCGAGCGGACCAGATAGTCATTCAGTCCGGGCATGAAATCCCTCAGTTGGTACCGCCGCCGGCGCGCAATTTGCCGATCGTGCCGGTGGTGCTCTTGCCGGCGACAAGGTCGACCAGGACGACGCGGCCTCCCGCCTTCTGCACCACATCGGCGCCGACAACGGTTTCGACGGTATAGTCGGCGCCCTTGACCAGAATGTCGGGCAGCAGCGCCTCGATCAGCGCCAGCGGCGTATCCTCTTCGAACACCACGACCGCATCGACCGAGGCCAGGGCGGCGAGCACGCAGGCACGATCATGCTGATCGTTGACCGGGCGCCCGGCGCCTTTCAGCCGACGCACCGAGGCATCGCTGTTGAGGCCGAGCACCAGCCGGTCGCACTGGCTGCGCGCCGCGTGCAGAAGACTGACATGGCCGGCATGCAATATGTCGAAACAGCCATTGGTGAAGCCGACGCTCAGGCCCTCGTCCTTCCACGCCGCTACCATGCGCGCGGCCGATGCGGCATCGAGGATGGCGTCCTTGTGGGCGGTCGGGCCGTGCGAGCGGAACAGCGCGCCGGTGAGTTCCTCCACGGTCAGCCGCGCGGTGCCGCGTTTGCCGACCACCACACCGCCGGCGGCATTGGCGATGGAGGCGGCCATGATGCGATCGGCGCCCGCGGCCAGAGCCAGCGCGAAGCTCGCGATGACCGTATCGCCGGCGCCCGAAACGTCGAACACTTCGCGCGCCTGGGTGGCGATGTGGCGCGCCTCATCCGCGCCGACGACGCTCATGCCCTTTTCGCTGCGGGTGGCGACGACGAAGTCGAAGCCATGTGCCGAAATCAGCTGGCGTGCCGCCGCGACGATCTCGTCGTCGGCGAAAACCGGGCGACCGACAGCTTCGCCAAGCTCCTTGCGGTTGGGCGTGATGGCGGTCGCGCCGGCATAGCGCGCATAGTCGCGGCCCTTGGGATCGACCAGCACCGGTTTTCCCGCCTCGCGGCAGATGGCGATCAGGTCGGCGGCGACGCCGTCGAGCAAGATGCCCTTGCCATAGTCGGACAGAATGACGATGTCGGCGCGCGTGAGTGCGGCGCGAAAATGCCGGACCAGGTCCGCCCGTTCCTTGTCGTCGAGCGGCTTGATCTCTTCCTCATCGAAGCGCAGCACCTGCTGATTGAGCGCGCTGAAGCGGCTCTTCGACGACGTCATGCGACCGCGCTCCTGCGCCATATCAGCCGTATCGGCGCCGAGTTCGCGCAGCATGCGCACCAGATTGTCGCCGGCCATATCGGTGCCGATCACCGATATGGGAATAGCGCTGGCACCCAGCGAGACGATGTTGGCGACAACGTTGCCTGCGCCGCCCATCGTCGAGGTCTCGCCGCGCCCGTGCAGCACCGGGATCGGCGCTTCCGGCGAGATGCGCTCGATGACGCCGTTGACGAAACGGTCGAGGATGAAGTCGCCGACCACCAGCACGGCAACGTCGCCAAAGCGGGCAATGGCGCGGTGCAAAGGTTCGGGCGAAGGCGGATTGTGCTTGATCATGTCACTGGCAATGCGAGGGAAAGGCCGACCTCAATCACGCTGAAAATTGTCAATTTACGGGCCGGATCGTTCATGGCGAAGCCGATATACCGCAAATCCGCGCAGCGCAACGTCAGGGCGGCCGTCAGCTCTTCTGCAACGCGACGTGGACGCCCAGTCCGACCAGCACCGCCCCGCCCGCCCTCTGCATGATGCGCTGCGCACGGCTGGAGCGCTTCAGCCGGGCGATCACCATGCCTGCCAGCAACACGCAGACAATATCTGCCGAAGAGAACATTAGATTGACGATGGTGCCCAGCACGACGAATTGCAGCCACACCGGGAAACCCGCCGAGGCATCGATGAACTGTGGCAGGAACGCCATGAAGAAGATCGCCGTCTTCGGATTGAGCACTTCGACGGTGATGCTCTCGAAAAATGCCCGGCGCGCCGATTTGCGCTCGATCGCCGGCAGCGCCGTATCACCGTCCCCGCGCTTGCGGAACAAGGACACGCCAAGCCAGATCAGATAGAGCGCGCCGATGAGCTTGACCGCCATGTAGAGCGGCGGCACCGCATGGAAGAGCACCGACAGCCCGGCGGCAGCCGCAAAGACATGGAAATAACCGCCAAGATGGATGCCAAGTGCCGCCGTCAGCCCCGACCAGCGCCCGCGCGCCATGGTCTGCGCGGCGGCATAGAGCATCGCCGGTCCTGGAATATAGGCAAAGATCGCCGTGGTGGCGAAAAACGCAATGAGCAGTTCGGTCGACGGCATTTTTTGTCCCCTAGCTTGCGGGCCTCGAATAAAGCGGGCCGCTCCGCGGTCTCACTATGGCGTCGTGGTGCTTCATCGACAGCCCGGCTGCCCTCCCTTATAAGGACCGGAAACGCAAGCAACCAGAGGCCTTCATGATCATCGTCACGGGCGGGGCCGGCATGATCGGCTCCAACATCGTCGCCGCACTCAATGCCGAAGGCCATGATGACATCCTCGTCGTCGACGACCTCACCGACGGCCACAAGATCGCCAACCTGGCCGATTTGCAGATAGCCGACTATCTCGACAAGGACGAATTCTTGGCCACCTTGGAAGCCGGCGACCTAGGCCGCGTCGAGGCCGTCTTCCACCAGGGCGCCTGCTCGACCACCACGGAATGGAACGGCAAGTTCATGATGGACGTGAACTACGCCTTCTCAAAGCGCTTGCTGCATGGCTGTCTTTCGCTGCGCATACCGTTCCTCTATGCCTCCTCGGCTTCCGTCTACGGCGGCGGTTCGGAGTTTCGCGAGGATCCCGCACTTGAGCGGCCGCTCAACGTCTACGCCTATTCGAAGAAACTATTCGACGACTATGTCAGGCGCACCGTGTTCGACACCGATCATTCGCAGGTCGCGGGCCTGCGCTACTTCAACGTCTATGGCCCGCGCGAGGCGCACAAGGGCGCCATGGCCTCGGTCGCCTTCCATCTGTTCAATCAGGTCGGGCGCGGCGAAAACCCAAAGCTGTTCGGCGCCCATGACGGCTTCGGCCCCGGCGAACAAAGCCGCGACTTCATTCACGTCGGCGATGTCGCCGACGTCAATCTGTGGCTGTGGAAGCGCGGCTCGAGCGGCATCTTCAACTGCGGCACCGGCCGCGCCCAGCCGTTCCGCGCCATTGCCGAGACCGTGATCGATACGCTGGGCCAGGGCGAGATCGAGTTCATCGAATTCCCCGATCACCTCAAGGGCAGCTACCAGAGTTTTACCCAGGCTGATATGTCCCGCTTGCGCGCAGCCGGCTATAATGGGCAATTCCGCAGCGTGGAAACTGGCGTCAGAGACTATGTCGAATGGCTGAAAGCCCAACGATCCTCGTGATCGGCCCACGCTGGGTGGGCGATATGGTCATGGCTCAGTGCCTGTTCTCGGCATTGAAGGAGCTCCATCCCAACGCCGCCATCGACGTGCTTGCCCCGGCCTGGGCGGCCCCGCTGGTCAAGCGCATGCCCGAGATTCGCCAGCAGATCGATTTCCCGCTGCAACCCGGCGCGCTTGAATTCATCATTCGCCGCCGCTTCGGCCGCCTGCTGCGCGGCCGCTACGACATGGCCTACGTCCTGCCGGGCAGCTGGAAATCGGCGCTGATCCCGTTCTTTGCCCGCATCCCCCGCCGCTTCGGCAATCTCCGGGAAATGCGCTACGGCCTGCTGACCGACATCGTGCCGCTGCCCGATGCCCTCAAACGGCGCACTGCGCAGGCCTATTTTGGCCTCGCCCAAGGCGGACATTTCCGGCCGCCGCGGCTCACCGTCGACGCCGGCAATCAGAAAGAGCTGCTCGCTCGCTTCGCAGTGCAGCCGGGAAAATTCGTCGCCATGATGCCCGGCGCCGAATTCGGTCCGGCCAAACGCTGGCCTAGCGAAAGCTATGCCGGCCTCGCCGGAGAGATGATGGCGAAAGGATTCAAGGTCGCGTTGTTCGGCTCGAAGAACGATCGCGACGTCACCGCCGAGATCGCAGCACTCGCGCCCGGTGTCGTCGATCTGGCAGGAAAGACACGGCTGGAGGACGCCATCGACCTGATAGCCGCGGCCAGGCTGGCGGTGTCCAACGACAGCGGGCTGATGCATGTCGCGGCCGCCGTCGGCACGCCGGTCGTTGCCGTCTACGGTTCGACCTCGCCGGAAAACACGCCGCCGTTGGCTGAACAGCGCGAACTGATCTGGTTGCATCTGTCCTGTTCGCCCTGCCATCGGAAGATCTGTCCGCTCGGCCACCTCAACTGCCTGAAGACGCTGGACGTTGCCCGAGTGGCAGCGGCGGCGGACAGGTTGCTGGAACTCCCGGCCGCCGCATGAAGGTGTTGATCGTCAAGACCTCCTCGATGGGCGACGTCATCCACACCTTCCCCGCCGTCGAAGATGCACGCCGCAAGCGCCCCGATATCGCCTTCGACTGGTGCGTCGAAGAGGCCTTTGCCGGCATCGTCGCGCTGCATCCGGCGATAGCAAAGATCCATACCGTCGCCATCCGGCGCTGGCGCAAGCATCTGTTCAACGCCGGCACATGGCGGGAGGCGACAAGCTTGCGCCGCGCTCTGCAAGCAGGCGAGTACGACCTCGTCATCGATGCGCAGGGGCTGCTGAAATCGGCCCTGGTGGCGAAACAGGCAGCGGCACCAATCGCAGGTTTCGACCGCGCAAGCGCGCGGGAGCCCTCGGCAACGTTGTTTTACCAGCGCAAATACGCCGTGCCGCGCAACCTGCACGCCATCGAACGCACGCGCCGGCTGTTCGGGCTGGCGCTCGGCTACGAGCCCGATCTTTCGGCGCTCGCATCCGGGATTGTGCCGCCTCCCGGCGGCCTGGCCGGCATTGACGGCAAGACGGCCTTCCTGCTGCACGGCACCAGCCGCGAGGACAAGAAATGGCCCGCCGAAGACTGGATCGAAACGGCTCGCCTGCTGGTTGGTAGCGGAATGACGCCGGTCACCACCTGGTCGAACGAGCGTGAGAAGGCGGTGGCCAAGGCGATCTCGAAAGCCGTGCCGTCAACGATCGTGGTGCCGAGATCGCCGCTGGCAGACATTGCCGCGATCCTTGGCCGCTCGACGCTGGTTATCGGCGCCGACACCGGTCTGACCCACCTCGCCAGCGCCTTCGGCCTGCCGACGGTCGCGGTGTTCCTGGCGACCGAGCCGGGTTTGACCGGCCCGCGCGGGCAATATGCCTCAACGCTGCTGGCCGCATCGGGGGAGCGCCTAACGCCGGCGAAGGTGGTGGCGGAAGCTGAGAAGCAGCTGGCGCTCAAATCACGAGCACCAGCCTAGAGCCTTTCAGAAGGATCTGAGGTGCTAGATAAATTGCACCTGGACGATCTCGTAACCCCTGGCGCCGCCGGGGGCGTTGACCTCGATGGCGTCGCCGACTTCCTTGCCGATCAGCGCGCGCGCGATCGGCGAGGAGATCGAAATACGGCCCGATTTCACATCCGCTTCCTGGTCGCCGACAATCTGGTAGGTCTTCTTTTCCTCGGTGTCCTCGTCGACCAGCACCACCGTGGCGCCGAACTTGACCTTGTCGCCGCTAAGCTTGGTGACGTCGATCACCTCGGCCCGAGCAATATAGTCTTCCAGTTCGTTGACACGGCCCTCATTGAGGCTCTGCGCCTCTTTGGCGGCATGATATTCGGCATTTTCGGACAGGTCGCCATGCGAGCGCGCTTCGGAGATCGCCTCGATGATACGCGGCCGCTCTTGCTGCTGGCGCCAGCGCAGTTCTTCCTTCAATGACGCGAACCCCTCGCCTGTCATCGGGACCTTGTTCATGATGCCTGACCTTTCCTGCCGCCACCCCCGCATTTCGGGGAAAGCCTTGTCGATGGGTATAAAAAGAAAACGGGTCCGGCAGCCTCGGGCTAACGGAACCGTTTCACCGCAATTTTCCCCAATATAGCGATCCTCGCGCGTTTTTCACGCTGAAAAAGCAGGCTTTTTGAAAAATCATGAGCCGACTTGCGCAATTGCCGTCACGGCATGTGCAGCGTGTTGCAGTTGCGACAACAAAAACCGGCTGCGATTGCTCGCAGCCGGCCCAGAGAAGCCGTTCGGGTGGGGTCAGCTTCTCATGAAATGGTAGATCTGTTCGGCCAGCATGCCGTATTCGCGCGAATCTTTGCCCGTCCGCTTCTCGATCTCGGCCAGCTGCGCCTGGGCGCCGGCCAGATCGCCGATCTGCAGATGGGCCTCGCCGAGATATTCGCGCACCAGCGTGTAATCCGGGTTGATGCGGAGCGCTTCCTCGTAATAGCCGAGGCCGACGGTGACACGGCCGGAATGGCGATGCGAATAGCCGAGATAGTTGAGGATGCGTGGATCCTGCTTGTTGGCGGCAAGGCTGAGCACGGCGATCGCCTCATCATAACGCCCGGCCATGGCCAGGTCGTGACCAGCATCGTAGATGTTGTCGTCGTCCAGCATGCCGTACTTCGGCGCGACGCATTTCTGCTTTTTCTTGTCCCAGACCTGCCCCTTCTTGCACTGGGTGGTGGTCTCGGTACCACCGCCACCGCCGCCGGCCGCAAACACCGGAACCGCAAAGAACTGCAGCGCGACAAGCGCCGCAGCCGCCTGGATCAACACTCTTTTATGCATCGAAGCCTCCTTGAGGGGATAATGACAAGCTTGAGGGAAAATGACGATAATGAAAAGCTAACGCCGGGATGCAGACTTTTCATCCCGGAAACCCGCAGCCGCCGAAACTATTTGTGCGCCATGCCTAACTTGAATTCGGTCAAAGGCGGGAGCCAAGGATCAGAACATGACGTGACGCGCGCTGCAAATCCGCTATCATTCGGGAAATGATCAGCGGGGGTGCCGAGTGCAACAGCGCCGTGAGCGGGAATGGGAGCTATCGATCGGCCCGGACACCGTGCGCCTGTTCATTCTCAAGGCAAAGGGACTGAGTGCTGCCGTCAACGAAGACTATGCCGACGGTGCCGAGCATGAGGTCGAGCTCGATGGTGAATCACATGCCAATCACCACCATGACGGTCTGGCGGAGGAAAGCGCGGAAGACCTCACCGAGGAAGAGCTGCGCGAGCTGATCAACGACCTCAACGTCGACGAAGCGGCCGAGTTGATCGCGCTGGCCTGGGTCGGCCGCGGCGACTATGACGCTGCGGAATGGTCCGATGCGGTTGCCGCCGCGCGCGACCGCGCCAACAAGCGCACGGCGAAATACCTGCTCGGCATGCCGCTTTTGGCCGACTGGCTGGAAGAAGGGCTGGAAGCGATTGGCGCGTAACGACGTCGTTACCGTTCGTGATGGGCCGCAGGCAACCTCCGGGCGTTCGCGCCGTTGAGGACGATGGGGTCTGTTGTACTTTCCCGAATATGCAGGGTTGCACTGGTCATGGTCGTCACGGCTCTGCTGCTGACGCCCCTGCTGACGCAAGCCGACGCCAAACAGCGCAAGAAGCATTACACGCCGCTGTCACAGCGGTTGGAGCAGTTGTTTTCACCGCGGGTCGACTCGCATCCTAAGCCGCGCAGCAAACACCGCCAGAAGCCCAGGCCACAGCGGCACATCAGGCCAAAGCAGGTGGAACAAAAGACCCCGGATAAAGAGCCCTCGCCCGCCGATGTTCCGGTGCAGCCCTCGCGCGTTGTCCCGCTGCCCGAGGCGCGTCCTTCAGAGGCGCCGAAGACCGGCGCGGCACCGATCGAAAAGCAAAAGGCCGAAGGTCCGAACCCCCTTGGCGCGCCCAACCGGTCCAATGACGATCGATTCAACGAAGAAAAGTCCCGTTTTAAAAAGCAGGCGCGGCCCGGACCGTCAGCCCCGAAGCCGTCGACCGATAAGCAAAGCGAGCCCGAGCCGCCGGCCGCGGTGCCGATTCCGACACAAAAGCCAGACACTCCGGAACCTGAAGCTCAGCCGCCGGCCGTTGCTCCGCAGCCACCTGAAAAACCCGATGCCGGCGACAAGAAGATGCTGCCTGATGCGCGCTCGGCCGATGTGCCCGATGAAAAAATGCCGGCGGCGGAAGTCGCCTGTCGCGAGCGGCTGACGGCCCTTGGTGTCGAATTCGAGGAGCATAAGGCGGAAAGCAATCCCGACATCGGCTGCTCGATCCCCTATCCCCTGCTGCTGAAGTCGCTCGGAAAATCCATCGCCATCGGCCCCGCGACCGAACTCAACTGCCCGATGGCCGAGGCGGCAGCCCGCTTTGCCGCCGAAATCATACAGCCGGCGGCGAAAGCCGAGTTCGGAGCCGACCTGAAATCGATCAACCAGGCATCGGCCTTTGTCTGCCGGCCGCGCAACGGCACGCGCCATCTGTCGGAACATGCCTTCGGCAACGCGCTCGATATTGCCAGCTTCACGTTGTCGGATGGCAGAAAGGTCGAAGTCGGTCCAACGCCGCCCGAGAAGGACGGCAAATTCCTCAATGCGGTGCGCAAGGCCGCCTGCGGACCGTTCAAGACCGTGCTTGGACCGGGCGCGGACCCGGACCATTCCCTGCATTTCCATCTCGATCTCGAACCGCGCCGGAATGGTGGCACTTTCTGCCAGTGATGGCCCTTCAGTGATCGTCACCGGTGATGGTCTGGCTGCCGCATTTCGGCCGCAGGCATGAACGGGAACGCTGAGTTTTCCTTTACCCTTGATCGTTAAAATCCCACCGATCAAGGACAGGATTCCGCCCATGGCCGCAATATTTCGCGCCGCGAAGGCAAAAAGCGCAGCGATACTGGCCGCCGGTCTTGCGCTGGCCGCCGTTTCGGCTTGCAACACTGGCAGCGTGCTGTCGCTGCAGCCGGCCGTCGATGTCGGCTCGCAGACCGCGGCCGTGCCGCAATATGAAGGCATGCAGAAGCTCGTCCCGTCCAATCCCTATATGACTGCCGCCTATCCGCACATGGACGAGCCGATGTCGGAGTCGGAGCCGCAGCAGATGCCGGCCAGCGAAACCGATTGCCGTGGCGAGCTGAAGCGGCTTCGCGTCGTCTACACCGATGTCCAGCCGATCCATGAGGGACAGTGCGGCATAGACTGGCCGGTCAAGGTCTCCGCCATCGGCGGCATCCAGATGAAGCCCGCCGCGACATTGACCTGCGACATGGCCGCAAGTTTCGCCGCCTGGACCAGCAACGAACTGGTTCCTTCCGCCCGCTGGCGCTATTTCTCGGGCGTCAAGACCATCCACCAGGGCTCGAGCTATTCCTGCCGCAACATCGCCGGCGAAGGTGTCCTGTCCGAGCACGGCAAGGGCAACGCCCTCGACGTCATGAGCATCGAGCTCAACAACGGCGACGACATCGATGTGCGCAAGCCCGGCCTGTTTGCCTTCCGCACCCGCGGCTTCCTCAACAATGTGCGCGCCGACGGCTGCCAGTATTTCACCACCGTGCTCGGTCCCGGCTACAATTACGATCACCGCAACCATTTCCATTTCGACATCAAGAACCGCAAAAGCGGCTACCGCGCCTGCCGCTAAAGCGTTCACCGTTCAGAAATCAGTCGGGATTGGCGTTCCCGGTGGAAGCGATGATTTGCTCGGCCACCAGATCCTGAATGCGCCAAAGGTTCCTGTCGCGGATACCGCTCTCTTCCAACTTGCTGACGGTTCGGAACAGGTATTGAGCCGACGAGCCCCAATGCCCGGCAGCCCGCGCCAGCGTGTCGGCAACCTGCTCCAATGGCAGCCGGCCCGCATAGGCCCTGCCGTCTGGCGCGGCACGAAAGCCAAGGCCCGCAACGGCCCATCCTTGGTCTTGACCTTGATCCAGCATGGCACGTTAGTCGGCGGGTTGGCATCGATCTCGCGGCGCATCAACTGGCCAAGTTGCCCGAAATGGTCTTCCGCGGGCAGCCGATAGACGATGCCGTTGCAGCTGCCGCCTCGATCGAGCGCCAGCATCAGCGCCGGCAAATCACGGGTTCCGCGCCAACGGGTCAGCGTCAGGCAGAACGAGCGGTGCCATCCTGGCGCCGTGGCCGGGCGCTGCTCGACATGGGCAAATTCGGGGTTCCAGATCAGCGACCCGTAGGCAAAGACCCATAGCGCTTCAGGCCGATGCTCCGACAGAAGTTGCTCGACAAGACTATCGAACTCCGCGTCCGTATGCTCGGTTGTTCCGGGCTCGGGACCCGTATCCGGTTCGACACGCTCGACCCTTGCGACAAGGTCCGCGGTCAATGCCATCGAGCTGCGACCCACCGGCTTCTTATCCATTCCTGCTCACCCCACGCAAAAACGATGGCCGACGATAGAACGGCTGCTCGCCGCTGGCCATTGATTTCCAGGGTCCGTCAGGCACAGATACCGCACGGATCGAGCCGCTTTCATGAGCCGACGAAGCCTGCAACGACGCGCATTGACCTGGCTCGCCGCTCTTCTGGCGGTCTGGCTGGCCCTCGCCTATGCCGCTGCGCCGGAATTCTGGACGGTTCGCGACCGCGGCTTTCGCACGCAGACTTTCGAGATGGTGACACACACGTCGCAAGGCATTCCGGGCGACCCGATCAATATCGGCCTTGTCGGTACCGAAAAAGAGATGGTCCATGCCTTCGCCATGGCCGGATGGGATACGGCCGATGGCGTGACGCTAAAGACCGCGATCGAAATCGGTGAGAGCGTGCTGTTCGACCATCCCTATCCTGACGCCCCGGTCAGCCGGCTGCTGTTCGAAGGCCGCGCCCAGGATCTCGCCTTCGAAAAGCCGGTCGGCGGCAGCGCCGACCGGCGCCATCATGTCCGCTTCTGGCGCAGCGATGCGACCGGCGACGACGGCCGAACGCTCTGGATGGGCTCGGCCAGCTTCGACCGCGGCGTTGGTCTCAGCCACGATACCGGCGCCATCACCCACCATATCGCCCCTGACATCGACGCCGAGCGCGATCTCGTGATCCATGACGTGTCGGCGGCCGGCATGGTGATCTCGGTGAGCGACATCCCGGGCATCGGCGCCACCAGGACCGGACGCAACGGCGGCGGCGATCCCTATTTCACCGACGGCAAGGCTGTTGTCGGGGTGCTCAGGCAATTCCCCTGAACCACTGTCATTTTCCAAAAATCATCGCGGACTATTTTCCTGCGGCCCGCCGCAATGCTATTGAGCCCTGATGCTATACGTCGAAATCGCCACCGTGGTCGTCCTCATCTGTGTGAACGGCCTTCTGTCGATGTCCGAGCTCGCCATCGTGTCGTCGCGCCCGGCGCGGCTCAAGGCGATGATCGACCGCGGCGTTAATGGCGCCGGGCGTGCGCTGACGCTCGGCTCCAATCCCGGCAAATTCCTGTCGTCAGTGCAGATCGGCATCACTCTGGTCGGCGTGCTGTCGGGCGCCTTCTCCGGCGCCACGCTGGGCGACAGGCTGTCGGTGTACCTGGCCTCGACCGGCATGCGCGAAAACATCGCCGATCCGCTCGGCGTCGGCATTGTCGTTGCGATCATCACCTATTTCTCACTGATCGTCGGCGAACTGGTGCCCAAGCAGATCGCGCTGCGCGATCCCGAGCGTGTTGCGGCCCGCGCGGCGCCTGCGATGACCATCCTCGCCACCGTCTCGGCGCCGCTGGTGTTCCTGCTCGACATTTCCGGCCGCGCCATATTGTGGTTGCTCGGCCAGCGCGGCGAGAGCGAGGAAAAAGTCACCGACGAAGAGATCAAGATGCTGGTCGCCGAGGCCGAGCACCACGGCACCATCGAATCCGACGAGCGGCGCATGATCGCCGGCGTCATGCGGCTCGGCGATCGCGCCGTGCGCGCCGTGATGACGCCGCGCACCGAGGTCGACTGGATCAATTTGCAGTCCGATGAGGGTGCCATCCGCAAGCTCTTGATGGAGACCCAGCATTCGCGCCTGCCGGCCGGCGACGGCGGCGTCGACGTCATGGTTGGCGTTGTTCAGACGCGCGACGTGCTGGCCGCCCTGCTCGCCGGCCGCGCACTCGATCCGCGCAAGCATGTGCGCGCCGCCCCCATCGTCTACGACCAGGCCGACGCGCTGGATGTGCTGCAGAAGCTGAAGGAATCCGACGTGCCGATGGCGCTGGTGCATGACGAATACGGCCATTTCGAAGGGATCGTCACACCTGCCGACATCCTCGAGGCCATCACCGGCGTCTTCCGGGCCGATACCGACGCCGGCGACGAGGAAAACGCCGTCAAGCGCGAGGACGGCTCATGGCTGCTCGCGGGATACATGCAAGCCGACGAGATGGCTGACGTTCTCGGTATCGACCTGCCGGAAAACCGCGACTACGAGACCGTCGCCGGTTATGTGCTGTCGCACATGCACCATCTGCCGGCGACCGGCGAATGCGTCGACGCGCAAGGCTGGCGTTTCGAGGTCGTCGACCTCGATGGCCGCCGCATCGACAAGCTGATCGCCACCCGGCTGCCCAGCGGCCATCGCGAAGTGGTGCGTTGACGCTCTGCCGTCAAAGCGAATAGTGCCCTCAGACCGCGGCTTCGATCGGTTCGGCAAGCTTCGGATTGGAGCGCGAGGCGATCAGGCAACTGGCCACGATCAGGGCCGCTCCAGCCAGCGTGGTCCAGGTCGCCGCCTCGTCGAAGAACAGCCAGCCAAACACGATCGCCCAGATGAAGGCGGAATACTCCGTCGGGATTAGATATTGCGCTTCGGCCCGCGCGTAGGACCAGCTCATCAGGAACTGGCCGGAGAGCGACAGCGCCGTCACCCCGGCCAGTGGAAGCCAGAGATTGCCCGGCAGGGCAACCGCGAGCCAGGGAGCGGCGGGGAGAAGGACGGCGGCAACGCACAGGTTCTGGAACAGCATGATCTCGACTGGTTTGGCCACCAGCGCCTGCCGCCGCGAGAGGATCAGATTGTAGGCGTAGAACACCGTCGATGCGAGCACCGCCACCGTGCCAAGCAGGGCATCCCCGGTATAGTTCCCTTGCCCGAACTGTCCGGCCATGATGATGACGACGCCGGCGATGCCCGCCAGCGACGCCCAGATCGCCTGGCGCTGTATGCGTTCGCCCAAAAGCAGCGCCGCCAGGAGGAGAGCGAACAGCGGCGCGACGAAACTAAGCCCGATCCCATCCGCTAGCGGCAATCTGGCAAGGCCCCAGAAGAACGACAGCAGAACGATGCCCACGATCGCGGCGCGCAGCGCGTGTAGCCGCAGCACGGAAGGCGTGGGAAGGGAACGCGGCCCCGCCGCCCAGGCCGTGCCCGCGACCACGCTCGCAAGCATGCTTCGCCACAGCACCGTGTTGTAGACACCGACGGCGATGACCAGGATTTTCATCGCCGCATCCATGGCGGACAGAAGGAAGATCGCAAGTGCACAGACCAGCACCGGGGTCATGGGGGAAACGACGCCTGACAGGCTGGGTGACTTCACGGGGCATGCTCATGTGATGGATCGCAGCCGGATATATCAGGGGAGGACGGCCAGGCCAGATGGCAGGGCCGTGCATATGGCGGTCCAACCGATCTTCGCAGCCCCTCGATTTGAATTCGGTGCGTCGGCAGCGCCTTTCGCTATCGGCCCCAGCCTGCCCTCACCCATGATTGATCCGCTGGAAGAATGGCAAAAGCAGCCAAAGCCTCTATATCGATTGTCATGGATGCATCGAACGAACACGCGCTAAACGACGAGCTTCTCCAAGATATCCAGCGCCTGTCCTTCGAGTATTTTCTCAACGAGGCCAACCCTGCCAACGGCCTGGTCGCCGACCGCAACACGCAGGCGTCGCCTGCCAGCATAGCCGCCGTCGGGCTCGCTTTGTCGTCCTATCTCGTCGGTGTCGAGCGCGGTTTCATGACGCGCGATGCCGCAATCGAGCGGACGCTCGCCACGCTTCGCTTCTTCTGGAACGCCCCGCACGGGCCGGAGCCCGATGCCACCGGCTACAGGGGTTTCTACTATCATTTCCTCGACATGAAGACCGGCCGCCGCGTCTGGAATTGCGAACTGTCCACGATCGATACCGCCCTTTTGCTTGCCGGTGTTCTGGCCGCCGGCGCTTATTTCGACGAGGACGATGAGCTCGAACTGGAAATCCGCCAGCTTGCCGATGCGCTCTACCGCCGTGCCGACTGGCGCTGGGCGCAGAACGGCGGCGCCACCGTCACCCATGGCTGGCGGCCTGGAAAAAGCTTTCTCCGCTACCGCTGGGAAGGATTTGACGAGGCGCTGATCCTGTACATCCTGGGTCTCGGTTCGCCGACCCACTCGCTAACTCCCGAGAGCTACGCGGCCTGGCTGTCCACTTACAAATGGAAGACCATCTACGGCCGCGAGATGGTCTATGCCGGCCCGCTTTTTATCCACCAGTTCTCGCATATCTGGATCGATTTTCGCGACATCCGCGATGCCTTCATGCGCGATCACGACCGGGACTATTTCGAAAACAGCCGCCAGGCGACGTATCTGCAGCGCGATTACGCAATCCGCAATCCGAGGGGGTTCGCGGGCTATGGCGAGAATTGCTGGGGCGTCACCGCCAGCGACGGCCCAGGTCCGATCGCGCGGCGAGCCGATGGACGGCGCTTCTTCGGTTATCTCGCCCGCGGCGCACCGTTTGGCCCCGATGACGGCACGCTGTCGCCATGGGCGGCAATCGCCTCCTTGCCTTTTGCGCCGGAAATCGTGCTGCCGGCGCTGCGCCATTTCCACGAGATGGACCTGCGCGACGGCAACCCTTACGGCTTCACCGCGAGCTTCAACCCGACGATCGCTGCCGACGACGGCCGCGCCTGCGGTTGGGTATCGCCGGACCATGTCGGCATCAACCAGGGGCCGATCGCCCTGATGATCGAGAACTACCGGTCCGACTTCCTGTGGCGATTGATGCGCCGCGTGCCGGCCATCACCACAGGACTGCGCCGGGCCGGGTTTTCCGGCGGTTGGCTGTGACAGGCGGCGACCCTTCGCGCGGGATCGTCAAGGCATCAGCGCGACCTTGCCGGTCCGACTCCACCATCCGGCCAAGGGAGCCGAGAGCGCCTCTTCACGTGAATGAAAAAGGGCGGCGCAAACGCCGCCCTTTGGAAAAATCATCGATCCTTGGGAGGATAAGGCTCAGGCCGCCTGGGCTTCGCCGGCAATCGCGTCGGCCTGACGCGCTGCCTTGAGCACGCGGGCCCACCAGGCAACGTCGTTGACCAGCGCCGTGGCAGCCTGGTTCAGATGCTCGATCTCCTCGAGCTTCTTCTCGCCCTGGCGCACCGCCAGGAAATCGCTCCAGGCAATGTGAACGGCGGATTTGACCGGCGCCATCTGCAATTCGACCGCGGCAAGACGCAAATGTTCGACAGCGCGCGAGCCGCCGACGCTGCCATAGCCGACGAAACCGGCCGGCTTCTTGTTCCATTCATTGGCGGCGTAATCGATGGCGTTCTTCAGCACGGCCGTCGGGCCATGATTGTATTCGGCGGCGGTGAAGATGAAGCCGTCGAATTCGGCGACCTTCTTTTGCCAGCGCTGGGCAACTTCGTTCTGCGACGGCGCCCAGGCGGACGAGGCGACCTCGTCGAAAAAGGGCAGCGGCCAGTCGCGCAGGTCGACGGTCTCGACGTCGATGTCGGCATGAGATTTCGCGATCTTGGCGATCCACTGGGCGGGCACATCGGCGAAACGCGCGGCGCGTGTCGAACCGACGACGATGGCAATTTTGGGCTTGGACATGGGGCTCTCCATATATGCAAAAGCTGGTATCGTTTGGATACCGGCGCTATATGAGATACTGACAAATGGCAGCGCAAGGAGGCACCGTTATGTTACTGAGGCACCCGCACAACACCGAAGACTGCCGCGCCGTCTCGGAAATCCTGCAGCGCGTCGGCGACAAATGGACCGTTCTGGTCGTCGGCAAGCTGGGCGGCGGACCGCTGCGTTTCAATGAGTTGCGCGCCGCTGTCGGCGGCATTTCGCAGAAGATGCTGACCACCACCTTGCGCGGTCTTGAGCGCGACGGCTTCGTCACCCGAACCGTGTTCCCGACCATCCCGCCACGCGTCGACTATGAGCTGACGGAGCTCGGCCATGAGCTGCTGGTGCCGGTCGGCGCGCTCGGCGAATGGGCGCGGAAAAACACCTCGCGGGTCCAGGCGGCGCGTGAAAGATTCGATGGCGTGCACGCCTGAAAACCGTTGCCCAGCAATAGTTTACGGATTTTGCCATCGACGACGCGTACCCGGGTTTAACTGGATCCGCCCTTGCATCGTTGGTCACGCCATCGCGACATAGCTGCAGCGTTTCGTTCGCCGGCGCATCATCATTTTGAGGCTGACGAGGTCTTCCGCTGACGGGCCCTCAGGCCTTTGACGCAGGGTTGCTGCAACACACTGCGCCGCACGTCTCTACCCTTGCAGACCGCTGGGCAGTCCGCTCGTTGCCAACGGTCCGGTCGTGCGTGCAGGCAACACTTGGAAGCTCTTTCCTGATCTCGGTATAAGCGGTCGTGCCAAGCAGGCAGATCACCGCGACGAGGGCCGCCACGAGCCAGCCGTTCAGCATGTGTTGACGCATTGTCTTCCCTCCGCCGCCCGCAGAATCGGATGTGAAGGCAACCATTGGATGTCGCGCAGCGCATCGCCCGCGCGGGGGATGTTACATAAGCGCAAGCTTGGCAGAATCGACGATGTCAACTTCGGTTGGAATCGGCTTCGGCTTGCCGTCGCTATCCAGCGCCACCATGACGAAATCGGCGTGGGTGACCTTCTCCATCAGGTCGGAGAGGTAGCGTTGCGCCCAGGCCTCGACCTTGAGCGTCATGGAGGTGCGGCCGACGCGCTCGACATGGGTGTAGATGCACAGCGTGTCGCCGATCTTCATCGCCTTGGCGAAGGACATTTCCTTGACAGCCGCCGTCACCACGCGACCCTTGGCCCGCTCGGCCGCACGGATGCCGCAGGCAAGATCCATCTGCGCCATCACCCAACCGCCAAAGATGTCGCCGGCCGCATTTGCATCGGCCGGCATGGCGAGCGTACGCAAGGTAAGATCGCCGATCGGCCGTCCGTCCGCGTAATGCACCATCTGCCGGATCCCCTGAAACGATTGCCCTCGATCCCCTAGCGTCATGGACCCAAGAGGTCAACGCGACGGGCGAGGCTCCCGGCGCAATGTCGGTTCCATGGCAGCTTTTCCGGCCAGGCGTCTCACGGTCGCATTTTTCACAACGCATGCCGGAAGGCACCGCGACTTCGGAAGCCTGCCGCGGATAGGCTGCAGCCAGTTTTGCGGAGCCGCCAACACCAATCATGCAGACCTATGACTTCATCATCGTCGGCTCCGGCTCAGCCGGCTCGGTTCTCGCCGACAGGCTGTCGGCTTCCGGCCGTTACTCCGTGCTGGTGCTGGAAGCCGGCGGCAGCGACCGCCGCTTCTATGTCCAGATGCCGCTTGGCTACGGCAAGACTTTCTTCGACCCCGCGGTCAACTGGAACTACAAGCCCGAGCCGGACCCCGGCCTTGCCGGCAATGTCGACCATTGGCCGCGCGGCAAGCTGCTTGGCGGCTCAAGCTCGATCAACGCCATGGTCTGGATCCGAGGCGCGCGCGAGGATTTTGATGACTGGCGCGATGCCGGCAATCCCGGTTGGGGTTATGACGATCTGTTGCCGGGCTTCAAGGCGCTTGAGGACAATGAGGCCGGCGCCGATAGATGGCGCGGCACCGGCGGGCCGCTGCATATCACCGACACCACGAACGCCGTCCATCCGCTGACCAGGCGCTACCTCGCCGCCGGCCAGCAAGCCGGGCTGCCGCTCAACCCCGACTTCAACGGTGCCGCCCAGGAAGGCGTCGGCACCTACCAGATCTCCACCAAAAACGGCCGCCGCATGTCGGCCGTGCGCGCCTTCCTGCGCCCCGCGATGAAGCGCAAAAACGTCCGCGTCGAGACGAATGCGCTGGCGAGCAGGATCCTGTTCGAGGGCAAGCGAGCCGTCGGCATCGAATATCTGCAGAACGGCGAGACCAAGACGGCGCGGGCCGGCCGCGAAGTCATCCTGTCCGCCGGCTCGATCAACTCGCCGCAGCTCTTGCAACTGTCCGGCGTCGGCCCCTCGTCACTGCTCAAGGGGCTTGGCATCCCGGTCGTCCACGCCAACGAAAATGTCGGCGCGCATCTGCAGGACCATGTCGGCATCAACTATACCTTCAAGGGAAACGTGCCGACGCTCAACCAAATCCTGCGGCCCTGGTGGGGCAAGCTGCTGGTCGGCATGCAGTACATCCTCACCCGCTCCGGCCCGCTGTCGCTGTCGATGAACCATGGCGGCGGCTTCTTCCGAACCGACCCGGCGTTTTCGCGCCCCAACATGCAGCTTTATTTCCAGGCTTTCTCGACCGTCATTCCGAAGAGCGGCGAGCGGCCGATCCTGACGCCAGATCCGTGGCCGGGCTTTTCCATCGGCCTCTCCAACTGCCGCCCGTCCAGCCGCGGCGAGATCATGATCCGCTCCAGCAATCCGCTGGACTATCCCAGGATCGTCGCCAACGCCTATTCCACCAACGCCGATGTCGACGAGATGCTGGCGGCGGTGAAATTCGTGCGCAAGATAGCCTCGATGCCCGCCATGGCCGAGATCATCACTGAGGAGGTTTTGCCGGGCCCATCGATCCAATCGGATGCCGACCTGATCCAGGATTTCAGGAAGCGCTCGGGCACCGTCTATCACCCGGTCTCGACCTGCCGCATGGGGCCGGACGCCGGGGCCGCCGTCGTCGACCCGCGCCTGAAAGTGCACGGGCTCGAAGGTCTGCGCGTCATAGACGCCTCGATCTTTCCCGCCAACATCACCGGCAACACCAACGCCGCCTCGGTCATGACCGGATGGAAGGGCGCCGAACTGGTTCTGGAGGACCAAGAATGAAGATCACCGACGCCAAGACCTGGGTAGTCGGCAACCCGCCGCCGGGCATCGGCGGCAAGTATTTCATATTCGTCAAGCTGACCACCGATGGCGGCGTGGTCGGTTATGGGGAGGCCTACAACGCCACCTTCTCGGCTCACATAACGGCCAAGCTGGTCGAGGACATGGCCGAGCGTTACCTGATCGGCCACGATCCGCATGACATCGAGACCTTCTTCCGCCGCGCCTATTCCTCAGGATTTACCCAGCGCCCCGACGTTACCGGCATGGGCTGTTTCTCGGCGCTGGAAATGGCCTGCTGGGACATTGTCGGCAAGGAAGCCGACAAGCCGGTCTACAAACTGCTCGGCGGCCAGGTGCACGAGACGCTGCGCTCCTACACCTATCTCTATCCGCACACCGGCAGCGTCCATTCGGAGGACGCGCCGGACGGCCGGAACGTCTACAATGACCCCGAATTGGCGGCCGCCTGCGCGCTCGAATATGTCGAGCAGGGGTTCAACGCCGTCAAGCTCGACCCGGCAGGCCCCTACACCGCCTTCGACGGCCACCAGCCGCGCCTGATCGACATCGATGTCTCCACCCGCATGGTCAAGGCGATCCGCGAAGCGGTCGGCACCCGCGCCGATATTCTGTTCGGCACGCATGGCCAGTTCACCGCGTCGGGTGCGCTGCGCATGGCACGCGCCATCGAGCCCTACGATCCCTTGTGGTTCGAAGAGCCGGTGCCGCCCGACATGCCCGAAGTGATGGCTCAGGTGGCGCGAGGCACGTCGATCCCGATCGCCACCGGCGAGCGGTTGACGACCAAGTTCGAATTCGCCCGAATCATCGAGAACCGCGCCGCCACCATCCTGCAACCGGACCTTGGCCGTTCCGGCGGCATTCTCGAAACCAAGAAGATCGCCGCCATGGCCGAGGCATACCACATCCAGATCGCGCCGCACTGCTATTGTGGGCCGATCGTTGGCGCCGCCAACATCCAATTGGCGGTGACGCTGCCCAATTTCCTCATCCTGGAATCGCTGAAGCAGTGGGACGGCTTCCACGCGACACTGCTCAAGAAGAAGATCGAATGGCAGGACGGCAATGTCATTCCATCGAAGGAGCCGGGCCTCGGCGTCGAGCTGGACGAAGCGGTCTGCGACGCGCATCCCTACACCGGCAAGGACCTGCATTTGCAGATGATGCAAACGCCGCTGATGCCGTGAGCGAACGCTACGCCTTCATCGGCCTTGGCCATCTCGGCTGCAACCTTGCCGCCAGCCTGTTGCGCAACGGTTTTGTCGTCATCGTCTTCGACCGCGACCCCGCCGCCGTCGAGCGCCTCGTGGCGCTCGGCGCCACGGCCGCGACCAGCCCGGCCGAAGCGGCGGCACAGGCCGGCAATGCCATTACTTGCCTGCCCTCGCCCAAGGTCAGCGAAGCGGTGCTGGCGAATGCCGGCGGCCTGCTCGAGGGTCTGCCCAGGGGCGGCTCCTGGATCGAGATGTCGACCAACGGCCGCGACGAGATCCTGCGCCTAGCCGCCCTCGCCGCGGCCAAAGGCATCGAGACGCTGGAGTGCCCGGTCACCGGCGGCGTGCATCTGGCCGCGGTCGGAAAGATCACCGCGCTTGTCGGCGGCGATGCTGCGCTTTACGAGCGCCATCGTCCGGCCATCGAAGCGATGTGCGCAAAGTCGTTCCTGATGGGTCCGGTCGGCTCGGCGGCGGTGATCAAGGTGATCACCAACATGCTGGCCTTCATCCATCTCGTCGCCGCCGGCGAGGCGCTGATGTTGGCCAAGCAAGGCGGCCTCGACCTCGCGCAATCCTACCACGCCATCGTCGCCTCCTCCGGCAACAGCTTCGTCCATGAGACCGAAAGCCAGCTCATCCTCAACGGCTCCTACGACATTGGCTTCACCATGGACCTGGCACTGAAGGACCTCGGCTTTGCGCTTGCGATGGGCAGGGAGTTCAGACTGCCACTCCAACTGGCGCCGCTTGTGAGTGAGATTTTCCTGATGGGCAAACAGGAATATGGCGGCGGCGCCTGGTCGACCCAGATCGTCAAACTGCTCGAGGATGCCGTCGACATGGATCTGCGCGCGCCCGGTTTCCCAGCCAAGCTGGAAAGCTAAGCCGGGTAAATATGTCCTGCGATTTCAGGCCCTTGGCCGGTTGGCCGGAATCGCCGCTCAAACCACCTGAATCAATCCCTCAACGCCTTGATTCAATATCTCAGCGTCAGCGCTCCGGGCAGGATCTCAAACGTCGCGGGTATACGCCCCGGCGACTCGCCATCTATGTCGACCAGCGCGCCGTTCTTCTCGACATCGCCGATAGGTTCGACCACCACTTTCCGGCCACGCAATATGGTGATGGCCGGATGGTTGCGGTGCCGGCCGCCATAGAGCAGCCGAATATCCCAGATCAGCTTCAGCTTGCCGGCCGCGCGCAGGATGACGATGTCGAACTGGCCGTCGGCGAGTTCGGCGTCCGGGGCGATCATCATGCCGCCGCCGAAGAACTTTCCGTTGGCGACCGCCACCAGCGCCATGCGCGCCTCGACCGGGGTGCCATCGTCGACGGTGATCCTGACGTCCTGGAAGCGGTAGCGGATGAACTCGACCACGGTGCGCCAGAAAAACAGCGCCTTGGCCGACATCCTGCCCTTGCGCTTGTCGGCATTGACCGCACGGTCCGTGGCGCCGGACAGGCCGAGGCTGGCGATATTGATGAAGTGCCGGCTGGCCAGCGCGCCATGGTCGTCGATGTAGCAGATGCGCCCGGCATCGACCTTGCGCGCCTTGGCTTCGGCGATCCGCTTCAACGCCGCATCCACCTCTTTCGGCAGGCCAAGTCCGCGCGCGAAATCGATGCCGGTGCCGCAAGGCAGCAAGGCAAGTTCGGTTGTCCGGCCGCTCTCATCGAATGCCTGCAGCAATCCGTCGGCCACCTCGCTGGCGGTGCCGTCGCCGCCGGCCGCGATCACCAGCCCGAAGCCGCTTGCCGCGAGGTCGAGCGCCAGCCTTTCGGCGTCGCCCTCGGCCTGCGTCTCGCGCAGCTCGAATTCGACGAAATGCTTTTTCAGCGATGCGGCGACCTCCGGCCAATGCCGTTTCAGCCGGCCGCCGCCGGCAATCGGATTGAGCACCACCCCGACTTTCAATGCGCACCCTCCCCGCACCGAGCCGATAGGCTCGATGCTTTGCCTGCATTGAAGCCCGCGCCAGCCGGCGGAGCAAGGGGCACAGCCGATCAGGCGCCAAAAAGCGGGCGGGCTGTCTAATGCAGCTGGAGTCGAAATTCCGAGCTTTGTGGCAAACCGTCCCCGATAATCCCGTTATCCACAGGCTCACGCCCATTCCCCAAAACCCTTACCCGGCGTAAGTTTAACCCATCTCAGGCGGCTACCGATCGCCACGCCGAAAGGCAAAGCGAAAAGGCGGATTTCCTGAGGCCCGTACGGCCCGAAGCGAGAGCAGGCTTGCTTGTTCGAGGGACGGATGCCGAGACCTACGGGGCCGCGGAAAGCGTGCGAACGCCAACGGCGGACCGATGCTGCCATGAAGGACGGCGAAAACCTTCGATGGCGCGCCGAACGAAGCTCGCAAGGGTGGAGAACGGCGTGGTCTGGAACGGGCACTGTCCTCGGGCGGTGACTGGCAGGACCGTCAAAATCAAGGCCGGCATGGCGCGACGACTTTGCGGAAGTTGCTGCCGCGACCGTGTCCTGATCTGACAGGGAGGCGCTGGGAGAAATCCCGGCGCCGACTGTCTTTTGGGCCAAGGGTCCGGTCGGCGAAGCGACGCGTGAAGAAGCCGATACTTTGTTGGAACGCGATTTCGGCGCTGACGGCACCATCTTCATCACCAGGCGGGGTCAGCAATTCACCGACATGATCCCGCGCCTGATCGACAGAGGCGTGTCCTTCGTCGAGATCGGTGGCAATGACGCGACCATGCTCACCGTGCTTTCGGCGGCAGACTTCGCTCCGCCCGAAGGCGCCCGGGCGCTGTTCAGCCAACCGTTTCCTCGATCCGGCCACCCGTCGCACCGGGCTGATCGTCGCCGTGCGCAAGCTGCACATCGTGCTGCCGGCGCTGTTCGAAGCAGGCGCCAGGCTGGAACACCTCTACGACTGAAGACGCGCCCTGCACCGCGACCTGCCCGGCGGGCCAAGCTACTTCTTCGGGCCGATGCCCGGGATCAAATTGAGGCCGGCGCTTATATATTCCGGCCGTATGGCGCCGCTGATGAGCGTGAAGGTGGCGAGCATGATGCTGGCCAGCGCACCGTCATGCCATGGCCTGAGGGCCAGCGCGTTGACGGCATAGGCCCAGAATGGGAAGGCCAGCATCGACATGACGATGTTGGCTCCCGGAGCCTCCGCATCGTCCGCTGAATCGCTGACCGATTTCAGATACACCGGCGTCATCGCCAGCGCGACGATCAACATGATCCATGAAATTGTCCAAACGCTGATACCGGCCATTTCAATCTTATAGATGGCTGCCTGCACCTTACCCGGAATGTCCCCCGGATTGCCTTTGGTCTCTTCCGCCACCGCATCGGTCAACGCCTTGGCAACCGGCTGCTCAGTGGCATTGACCAGGATGGAATTGACGAAGATGAAAAATGCCACGACTTCGGCAGGCACGTACTTCGCAACCCGGTCGAGATAGCCGTCGCCGCCTTTCGATCCTTGATCTTCTTGCTTGTCATCGTCGACGCCGAGCGGAGCATCGCCTGGAATGCCCTCGAGCGTTGAATCCCTTTTCGGCACAGGCTCAGCGGACCGGACAATTCTTCCCATGACAAACCCCTCCTATATTGTTGTATCGCCCCGTGAGTATCGTAGTAGAAAACCGGGCCAAGAAACAGTTGTCGCGGCCATAGCCGACAGGATTTATTCAGGCTTCTTCCTGCAAATGCATCACGCTCCCGCCCTATCTGCTACCGGGTGTCTCGAAATCCACCTATAGTGAGCCGTACCCGAAAAACGCATCCCCCGGCTCATCGCGTGATCGCGGCCAAAATCCCGCCTTGTTCGCGCGCGATGGAAGGACTGGCTGCCGGGGGGCAATCCGAAGGACAAGACCGTGATCAAGACCGCCCTTGTCGCCATGACCATTGTCGGCTGCGACTGCGACGCCAAGCTTTGCGAATATATCGGCGAGACGCCGGCGAAGTGGGCGACTATCGCCGACTGCGAAGCGGCGATGAAAAGCCAGATGCTGCACCAGAAGAACTTCGACTATCCGCTGGTCTCTGGCATCTGCCGCAGCAAGGGGTCGGCGTCTTCTTCGCAACTGGCGGCGGCCGCATCCCGCCCGGAACTGAAGCCGGCCAGCCGGAATGTCCAAACCCCGTTGCCGCCGGAACTGAGCCATCGGCCGAGCGTTCCCGTCGGCTCCCCGACGACGGCCATGGAGGCAGCAGCGGTACGGCCCGTCGCCTACGAGCAAGTGGTCGATGGCGGAACAGGCGTGCTCTACCGCACCAGGAACGGCTACGCCGTGGTCAAGACAGATCTCGGCCGCGTCGCGTCGGCAACGGTCGGCATGGCCAAGCGGTCCGCGAACTGGCTGGCAGGGCTGGTGCCGAGCGGGTTGTGAGCGGCCTGCCGCCGGACCATACCACGCTGTCGCACTGCCGTTGAAAACTCCAGATAGATGCATGATGGTGTCAGCATCGACACGCAGGAGCGCCATTTCATGAAGCATGCAGTTCGAACCGTGCTGTCCCTGGTGCTGGCCTTGGCGCCGATTCCGGCCGGTGCGCAGGATTCCGGCCAGGGCGGCGACAAGGTTGTAGGCGTCGCCAGGGACGATCCGGACATGGCGGCGGCCATTGCGCAGGCGCGCGCCAGCCTCGATGAATTCCTGTCCTTGTCGGATGCGCCGCCAGCCGGGACAACCAGCTACAAATTGAAAGTCGAGGTCAGGGACGGAGACGCCTCGGAGCATTTCTGGATCATCCCCTTCCACAAGACCGCGACCGGCTTTGCAGGAACATTGGCCAATGAGCCGCAAGCGGTGCACAATGTCGTGGCCGGCCAGGAACTCGAATTCAACCGGGACGATATTTCCGACTGGGGCTACACCAGAAACGGTCGCCAGGTAGGCAGCTTCACCGTCTGCGTGATGTTCAAGACGATGGCGCAAGAAGACGTCGAATATTACCGCCAGAACTACGGCTTCGACTGCTGAGGCGCGGCAGCCTGGCTAATGCATGCGCCTAAACAGGACCGCCGTTTTGGGGCAACGATATGCATGAAAACAAGACCTGAAGCGCGTCGCATGAATTCGTTTCGACGCGCGGCGCTTTAGGCCTCGCCATCCGTCGCGCCGATCTTGCGCACCAGCGCCGCGGTCGCCAAGATCGCGCCCATATCGGCGATCATCGGCGCGATGTGCTTGGTGTAATCGAGCGGCACGGAAATGGCGGGCAGTTCGAAGAAATTCTTCGGCTGCGGCAAGAGCAGGAAACCATCGCTGCCATTAAGTGCCACCCGCGCCGGATCATCGCGCCATGTCTCGTGCAGCCATTTCAGCGCCTGCGCCAGCCGGCCGCTCACCAGCGGCTGCGCGGCGGCGACATTGTCGGTGCGAAATTCGTAGTCGCCGTCGAGCAGCGGATCGCCGCTGGACAGTTCCTCCATCTTGCCGGCGAAGATGCCGCGGAAGAAACCGACCACCGCGTTGCTGCGGCGTGTCGCGACCAACATGCCGGGGAACGGCGCAATGGTCTCGAAGGCGACGACGACGCCCTTGAAGACCGTCGACGAGCCTTTGCCCGACCCTTGGCGCAACTCCGCCTCGTAAAGCTCGAAGGGAAAATCCTCGTAGCGCCCTGACACGATGTCGTCGAAGCTCTGCCGGTTGAAGGCGCCGACCACGGCGCGCGGCAGCCGGTCGAAGGAATTCGGCGTCACGCTGTGCTGATAGCGCACATCCCTGATGAAGCCGAAGACGATCGGCAGCAGCGTGTCACGGAACGATTGCTGCAGCCGCGTCGCCGGCCTGATCGCCAGGAAGTACAGCAGCAGCGCCGCGAAGAAACCGCCGACATAGAGGAACACATGCGGCGTCGAGAACCATTGCTCGTTCAAGTCGGCGACCTTGTTGAACAGCCAGGCCACCAGCACGACAAAAACCAGCAGCAGCCCCAGAAACACCGGCACCCGCCAGCGCACCTGGCGGCAGGCCGAAGCCCGTCCAGCCTCATAGATCTCGATATTCTTCCTGATGCCGGCGACCACCGCTTCATCAGGCATGAACTCAGCTGCTTCCATCGCCCCCTCGCAAAGTCCTATTATGCCTATGATAGCGGGAAAGTCGTCAGTCGCCAAAGATCGTCTTCAGCCTGGCCTCGACCTTGCCCTTCATCCGGCCAGTCAGCGCCTCGACCGGAACCAACCGCTCATGCCCGCCTGAGCGCAGCCGCATGAAGGGATGCATCCGGTAGCCGGCGATCGCGCCGCGCTTGCCGAGATCGGCGCTGACATCGACGACGAAAATGCCGCCGATGCGACCGGGCCAGGGCTGTCGCGCCAGCGCCGTGCCGAGGAAGTCGCCAAGCCCGTACGCCACGAGCGTCTTGCCGACCCATTGCACCGGCTGCACGACATGGGCGTGGTGCCCGGCAATCAGCCCGACGCCGTGACCGGCCAGCAACCTCGCCAGCGTTTGCGTTTGCGGCTGCGGAAAATGGCGGAACTCCCAGTCCCAGTGCGGCACCGCACAGGTGAGATCGATGTTCTTGTCGGCCGCGCCTCTCGGCCATGCCGCCGGATCGCTTTGCATCGACACAAGCTGGGTGAATGGCCCGGCGTCACCATTGCGCCACAGTGTGAAGGCGGCAAAGCCGATCGTCAGCGGCCCGGCCTTGACCTGCTCGACCGGTCCTTTTTTCGCGGTGCCGATGGTGCGGATGGCAAGCCGCTTCAGCGCCGCAACGGTCTCGTCGAAACCGGCGATGCCCTGGTCGAGCACATGGTTGTTGGCCAGCGACAGCACGAGCCTTTCGCGCGCGATGCCGACGGCGGCAAGCGCCGCGGCAAGAAACCGCTCGCTCATCGCATGGTGAGTGCCAAGCCGCGTGCCAAACGCCACGCTCGGCCGTCCGACGACCGGACTTTCGCAATTGCCGATCACCAGATCGGCTGAGCCCAAGAGCTTTGCGATCGCCGGATCGCACTCCGGCGCACTATGGTTGGCCACCGCCGAAATGTCGCCGACGAAAGCCAGCCGCACCGTCCGCCCTGGCGGCGGATCGATGATGGTCGTCGCCGCGATCGGCGCAAAATCCCTGACATCGCCGCCAAGCGACGGCTTCAGGAAGCGCGGCAACCATGACAGTTTGTAGGAAAGCGGATAGTTCGACACGCGACGCCCAATCGTTTGCCCAATCGGTTAGCTTGTGTAGACGGTCTGCCCGGGGAGTGTCGACCGTCAGTCCTTGAAACACTGCCGCCGGCAGACACGGCGCCAAATGCGTGTAATGTCTGCGCATCACATAGTGGAGGGATGAGATGACACGTTTTGCAGGCCTGCTGGCGTCCGCCTTCCTCCTGTTGCTGCCGCTATCTTCGGCCCGCGCCGCCGCGCCCGAAGCGGCAACCGCTTTGTTCGAGGCCAAAACGGTGACCGAGCGCAACCGTGCGCTCACAACGCTTGAGTCTGCAGCGAAAGGCGATCCGGCGTCAGCCTATGCCGCCGGCGCCGGCGAATTCTTCACCGCCCTGGAAATCCTGGCTGGCGGCCTGCACCGCCACGGGTTCGAAAGCCCGCAATCCTTCATGCTGCCGCTGATGCGGCTGCCGATTCCGGACAATCCCAATCCCGAACCGCTGACCTATGAGCAGTTCCGCGCCATCCTGGTCGCCTTTCGCGACCGGTTGGAACGGTCGGCGGCGACACTGGGTTCGGTGCCCGCGGGAGCCGATATCGGCATGGTCGTCGACCTCACCCATGCCGGCATCGATCTCAACGAGGACGGCAGTATCACGCCGGATGAAAGCATCGCGGCGGTCATGGCCGCGCTGTCGCGCGGCGGTATCTCGTCGGACGGCGCCGCTCCCTCGCTCACATTCCGCTTCGACCGGGCCGACGGTTTCTGGCTGCAGGGCTATGCCGAATTCCTGATGGCGCAGGCCGATTTCTGGCTGGCGCATGATTTCAGGACCATGTTCGACGGCTCGTTCCACATGCTGTTTCCGCGCGCCAAACTGCCGCTGCAGGACATTCTCGTGCCTCCCGCCGGCGACATGGGCAGCAGCATCTTCTCATCGGAATGGCGCATCGCGGATTTCATCTCCATGGTTCACCTCGTGAACTGGCCGGTGGTCGAGCCGGAGCGCCGTCAAGCGGCGCGCCGCCATCTACTCGAAATGATCCGGCTGTCGCGCGAGGACTGGAAGGCGATCCGCGCCGAGACCGACAATGACCGCGAATGGCTGCCGGGACCGCAGCAGAAGGGCGAGAACCCGCTCACCGGGCTCGAAGTCGGCGAGGAGCAGGTCGAGGCCTGGCTCGCCACTCTGACCATGGCCGAAGACCTTTTGGAAGGCCGCAAGCTGCTGCCGCATTTCCGCATCACGGTCAGCACCGGCCAGGGCATCAACATGAAGCGTTTCTTCGAAGAACCGAAGCCTTTCGACCTAGTGCTGTCGATTACCGGCCCGGCCATCGCGCCCTACCTCGAGAGCGGTGAGATCGTAACCAGCGGCGAGTTCGACCAGATCCAGCGCCAGTTCGGTGGCGGTGGGTTTTTGACCTTCGCGCTGTGGTTCAATTGAGCAGGCGGCCTGGCTTCGCGTAACACAGCTCCTGACACCCTTGTGTCAGGAGCTTCGACCCGCTTAGCGCCCTTCGCCACTGCACTCTTTCCATTTTGGCGGACTCTGCCCATATTTGGGGCATGGCCAAACTCCCTGACAAAAAGACACCGTCTCCGGCGGGTGACAACGGCGCTTCGCCGCCGAAGCGGCGCAGCCCGCTGACCGATTTCCTCGATGCCTCGGAGCCTCTGCACAGAGGCGGCTTCGCCGAGGCGCCGCAGGCCGACTTCACCGGCACGCCGCTGACCGGCTCGATTGCCGACTGGGCCGAGCAGATCGAGCAGGAGGCCCAGAAGGAAGGGCGTAGTTTCGGCGGCGCCAAGCCGCCGAAGGTGGCGAAGAAGATTCCGGAACGCTCAACCTCCCCCGGCCGCAGTTCGCGCGGGACCTCGATGGGTGGCGCGGCAACGGCCCGCGAACGCACCGCCGCCGGCCTCAACCCGGTCGCCGGTCTCGACATCTCGCTGGAAGACGCCGAGACGATGGCCTCGGGCAGCGTCACCGCGACGGTCGCGGCGCTGTCGGCGCTGATCGAATCCGGCACCCCGCTGCACAAGCCCGGCGTCCTGTGGACGCCGCACCGCCCTGCCCGCCCGGAAAAATCCGAAGGCGGCATCGCCATTAAGATGGTGTCGGATTTCGAGCCGGCCGGCGACCAGCCGACCGCCATCAAGGATCTTGTCGAGGGCGTCGATAGCAATGACCGCACGCAGGTGCTGCTCGGCGTCACCGGCTCCGGCAAAACCTTCACCATGGCCAAGGTGATCGAGCAGACGCAGCGCCCTGCTTTGATCCTGGCGCCCAACAAAACGCTGGCCGCGCAGCTCTATTCCGAGTTCAAGAAATTCTTCCCCGACAATGCGGTCGAGTATTTCGTCTCCTATTACGACTACTACCAGCCCGAAGCCTACGTCCCGCGTACCGACACCTTCATCGAGAAAGAATCCTCGATCAACGAGCAGATCGACCGCATGCGCCATTCGGCCACGCGTTCGCTGCTCGAGCGCGACGACGTCATCATCGTCGCCTCGGTGTCCTGCATCTACGGTATCGGCTCGGTCGAGACCTACACGGCGATGACCTTCCAGATGCAGATCGGCGACCGGCTCGACCAGCGGGCTCTGCTCGCCGATCTCGTCGCCCAGCAGTACAAGCGCCAGGACATCAATTTCGTGCGCGGCTCGTTCCGCGTGCGCGGCGACACGATCGAAATCTTCCCGGCTCACCTTGAAGACCGCGCCTGGCGCATCTCGATGTTCGGCGACGAGATCGAGGCGATCACCGAATTCGATCCGCTCACCGGCCAGAAGACCGGCGAGCTGAAGAGCGTCAAGATCTACGCCAACTCGCACTATGTGACGCCGCGTCCAACGCTCAACCAGGCGATCAAGTCGATCAAGGAGGAGCTCAAGCACCGGCTGGTCGAGCTCGAGCGCGCCGGCCGCCTGCTGGAGGCACAGCGGCTCGAACAGCGCTGCCGCTTCGATCTTGAGATGCTGGAAGCCACCGGCTCCTGCGCCGGCATCGAGAACTATTCGCGCTATCTCACGGGACGCCAGCCGGGCGATCCGCCGCCGACTTTGTTCGAATATATCCCCGACAATGCGCTGGTCTTCATCGACGAAAGCCACGTTACCGTGCCGCAGATCGGCGGCATGTATCGTGGCGACTTTCGGCGCAAGGCGACACTGGCGGAGTATGGTTTTCGCCTGCCCTCCTGCATGGATAATCGCCCGTTGCGCTTCGAGGAATGGGACGCCATGCGTCCGCTCTCCGTCGCGGTTTCTGCGACACCCGGCGCCTGGGAGATGGAACAGGCCGGCGGCGTGTTCGCCGAGCAGGTCATCCGCCCGACCGGCCTGATCGATCCGCCGGTCGAAGTCCGCCCGGCGAAAAGCCAGGTCGACGATGTCGTCGGCGAAATCCGCGACACCACGGCCGCCGGCTACCGCACGCTGGTCACCGTTTTGACCAAGCGCATGGCCGAAGACCTGACCGAATATTTGCATGAGCAAGGCGTGCGCGTTCGCTACATGCACTCCGACATCGACACGCTGGAGCGCATCGAGATTCTGCGCGATCTCCGCCTCGGCGCTTTCGACGTGCTGGTCGGCATCAACCTGCTGCGCGAAGGCCTCGACATTCCCGAATGCGGTTTCGTCGCCATCCTCGACGCCGACAAGGAGGGCTTCCTGCGCTCCGAGACGTCGCTGATCCAGACCATCGGTCGCGCCGCCCGCAACGTCGACGGCAAGGTCATCCTCTATGCCGACCAGGTCACCGGCTCGATGGAGCGGGCGATGGCCGAGACCAACCGCCGCCGCGAAAAGCAGATGGAATGGAACGCGGCCAACGGCATCACCCCGGAATCGGTGAAGTCGCGCATCTCCGACATTCTGGACTCGGTCTACGAGAAGGACCATGTCCGCGCCGATATCTCGCAGTTCACCGACGGCGCCGGTGCGATGATGGGCAACAATCTCAAGGCTCATCTCGACGCCATGGAAAAGCAGATGCGCGACGCCGCCGCCAATCTCGACTTCGAGAAGGCCGCCCGCATCCGTGACGAGATCAAGCGGCTGCGCGAGATGGAACTGTCCATCTCGGAAGACCCGCTGGCCAAATATGCCGACATGGAAAGCCCGGTTTCGGGCCGCGAGAAGGGCAAGCACAACAAGGGCGTGGCCAAGCACCGTACGGCTGAGGAACAGGAGCGGTTCCGCAAGTTCGATGAGGCACGTGCCGCCGAAGAGGCGGCCAGGGCTGCCCGGTCCAACCTCTTTCGCAAGCCGGCGCTCGACGAAATGGGCGCCGACGGCGCCGTGCCGGTAAAGAAGCCACTGTTCGCCAAGCCCTCGATCGACGACATGGGCCCAGGCACCGACATGCCGACACCGGCCGGAGCGGTATCGCGCTCGCTGTTCAAGAAACAGTCGGCCGAAGAGGCGCACGGCTCCGACTTCGGCATTCCGGGCGATGCCACCAAGCCGCTGTTCAAGAAAAACTCGCTGGACGAGATGACCGTGCGGCGCACGGAAAAGCCGGTCGAAGGAAAAGTGCCGGCCAAGCCCCAGCCAATCTCCCCCCGAGTGGGGGAGATGCCCGGCAGGGCAGAGGGGGGCGCGAAGGAACGCGACGCCAAGCCAATCATTCGCCAGCGCGCCGGCATCGGCTCCTACGAAGACCCCGCCGACGCCCGCCGCGAAAAGCGTCGGCCGGGAAAGACGGGACGGCCGGGGAAGTAGCACCTCTTTCCTTCTCCCCTTGTGGGAGAAGGGAGAGCGCTCCACCGCCGCCGCATCCGTCGCCCACTTGCCTCCACCCCCGCCTTTGGTGTAATCGCTCCGCACACTCGACGTCTTGTCTTGAAAGGAGGGCTGCGTGTCTATCGATCACCATCGTCAGCGTGGCCCGATTTCTGCCCTGCGAGTTCGCTTGCAGGGCTGACCGGGGACATCACGGGTTTTTTCCCGCTCGATTTTTTTGGTCTGCCCTTCGTGGTGCGCAAAGCTGAGCCTGATGGCCGGCAAGCACACCGTCAAAGTGGATCCGGAGTTCTCTCCGGCAAGACCAGAGAAATCAAAATGGCCCTGATCAGCCTCAAATCCCTCGGCGTCACCATGAGTGCGCCGCTGTTTTCCAGCCTCGACCTCACCATCGGCGCCGGCGACCGGCTCGGCATCGTCGCCGCCAATGGCCGTGGCAAGTCGACCTTGCTTAAATGCCTGACCGGCGCGCTGGAGCCGACCTCGGGCGACATTTCTCGCACGCGCGGCCTGCGTGTCGGCCATGTCGAGCAGTCGGTTCCACCTGCCCTTCTTAGCCGCACCTTCCATCAGGTGGTGGCCGATGCCTTGCCGGCCGAGCAGGCCGACAGCGAGATGTGGCGCGTCGATGTGGTGCTGGATTCGCTCGACGTGCCCGAGCCGATGCGCGAACGGCCGATGCAGGCGCTGAGCGGCGGATGGCAGCGGCTGGCGCTGATCGCCCGCGTCTGGGTCACCGATCCGGATGTGCTTTTGCTCGACGAGCCGACCAACCATCTCGACCTCGCCAAGATCAGCCAGCTGGAAAGCTGGCTGAACGCCCTGCCGCGCGAGGTGCCGGTGGTCATCGCCAGTCACGACCGCGCCTTTCTCGACGCTGTCACCAACCGCACGCTGTTCTTGCGCCCGGAGGACTCGCCGGTGTTTGCACTGCCCTATTCCAGGGCGAGGCAAGCGCTCGACGACCTGGACGCTTCGACGGCGCGCCGGTTCGAGCGCGACATGAAGGTGGCGCAGCAACTGCGCAAGCAGGCCGCCAAGCTCAACAACATCGGCATCAATTCCGGCAGCGACCTTTTGACGGTGAAGACCAAGCAACTCAGGGAACGGGCGGAGAAGCTGGAAGACGCCGCGGTATCGGCGCATCGCGAGAAATCAGCCGGCGCGATCCGGCTGGCCAACCGCGGCACCCATGCCAAGGTGCTGATTACGCTGGACGACGCCGCGGTGGAAACGCCGGACGGCACGCTGCTGTTCAAGACCGGCAAGCGCCACATCTGCCAGGGCGACCGCATCGTGCTGCTCGGCCGCAACGGCGTCGGCAAGTCGCGTTTCGTCGATCTGATCCGCAACGCCATCGCCGAGCCGGACACGGTGCCGAACGTCAAAGTGACGCCGTCGACGGTGCTCGGTTACAGCGACCAGGCGCTGGCCGGCATCAGTGGCGACGAGACCCCGCTGGCCCTGGTCTCGCACCGCTACGATGTCGGCGAGCAACGCGCCCGCTCGCTGCTTGCCGGCGCTGGCGTGGTCATTGAGATGCAGGAGAAAAAGATCGGTGTGCTGTCCGGCGGCCAGAAGGCGCGGCTGATGATGCTGGCGCTCAGGCTCACCCACCCCAACTTCTACCTGCTGGACGAGCCGACCAACCATCTCGACATCGACGGCCAGGAAGCGCTGGAGGAGGAACTGCTCAAGCACCAGGCGAGCTGTGTGCTCGCCTCGCATGACCGCTCCTTCATCCGCGCCGTCGGCAACCGCTTCTGGCTGGTCGACAAGCGGAAGCTGACCGAAGTCGAAGACCCCGAGGATTTCTTCCGCTCGGTGGCTGAAACGGCGGGCTGAGGAACTACCACCATGGGCCGCACCGTGTTGCGGTCCATGCTTTCGCATCTCCCGCAAATATTTTCAGCGTTCTGTCGGATCGGCTGAACCTGCTGCGTCCTTGGGATGCCGACACGATGATGCCGGCTTCATCTGAGGAGAACGCATCATGTCCATTTTGTCATCCATAGGCCGCGTCGCCGCCCGATACGCACAGAACCGCGCCCGCTATCGCAGCGAGCGCGAGCTTCTGGCCCTGCCGATCGAACTGCGCAAGGATATCGGCTGGCCGGAAATCCTCATCGACGCGCAAAACGGCCCGCGGATCTGCAGGGCGCCCTGACCATGCGGTCGGGAAAGATCGATGCAGGCCGCCGCGGGGCGACCGTTGCTCAGTCATGCGTATCGCCAGACAGCGGCGTCGCCTGCATCGATCGACGCTTTTCGAACGCCTCGAACCAGCGCGTCAGCCGCGCCCGCGCGCGAAAGGACGGCAGCTGGCGGAACGCCATCCAGGACAGCGTGGTGGCAAGCGCTATATGGCCGACATGGAGCGATGTCTCGGCGTCCAGCGCGCTTTCGATCCAGTCATAGCTGGCCTCGATTTTTTCCCGGTAGCCTTCGGCAAGCGCTGCATAGCGCAACTGTTCGGGCCGCCTTTCCGTCTCCCAGCGCAGGCCTATGCCCGTCTGCGCCAGGCCTTGGGCGACCGCCTGCAGCCGCAACGCCTGCCAGCGCGCTTCGCCGTCCTGCGGCAGCAATTTGCGGCCGTCATGCAGCGTATCCAGATAGGCGCAGATGACATCGGAATCGAAGAGCGGCGGCGCATCCGGCCGCAGCAGCACCGGCACCTTGCCGAGCGGGTTTTCGGCGTAGACACGGGCATTGCGCAAGGTCGGGCTGGTCTCGTGATGAATGACCTCGAACCGGTCGGCAAGCCCGACCTCATGGGCGAAGACGAGCGCTTTGCGAGCAAAGGGCGAATGGGTCTGGTAATAGAGGATCATTGTCGTCTCAGCGGGGTTAAAGGAGCAGTCCCCTTTCTAGCCTGCTGACAGCGAGCATTGCGCTCTGATTGGGCGCCGCCGACGCAAGTTCGTTTCGCCAGAAAATCGCATCAGACATGTAGGATCGCGGCCGGCTCGTTCGTCCTAGGGTTCGCAAGGCCAAACCAAATGCCCAGACCAAACCCAAAGAGGAACAAGACATGACCGACCAGACCCCCATTCAGCCGGCCGCGAAAGTTCTCGGTGGATTGACCCCCTATCTGCAGCTGGACGGCGCCTTCAAGGCCGCCGAATTCTACAAGAAGGCTTTCGGCGCCGAACAGGTGTTCTTCTATCCGCCCGATGAGCAGGGCCGCACGATGCACATCCATCTCCACATCAACGGCTCGACGCTGATGATTTCCGATTTCTACCCCGAAAACGGCATGCCTGCCGTCAAGCCGCAGGGCTATACCATGCAGCTCCATCTCGGCGCCGACGAGATCGATGGCTGGTGGAAGCGCGCGGTCGGTGCCGGCTGCGAAGTCGCAGTGCCGCTGCAGCTGATGTTCTGGGGCGACCAGTGGGGCAACATGCGCGACCCCTTCGGGGTCGAATGGGCGATGAACGCGCCGGCGAAGAAAGACTGACCACCGCTGACAAAGCTCCTCACCGGCTGACGCCGGTAAGGAGCTTTGTGAGATACTCCAAGGAGAACCTCATGTCCTATGTCGATGGTTTCGTGCTCGCCGTGCCGAAGGCAAATATCGATGACTACAAGAAGCTGGCCAACCTCGCAGGCCCGATATGGAAGGAACACGGAGCGCTCGCCTACGTCGAATGTACCGCCGACGACGTGCCCTATGGCGAGTTGACCTCGTTTCCGCGTGCCGTTCAGGCAAAAGACGACGAGATCGTCGTCTTCGCCTGGGCCGTCTATTCGTCCAGGCAAAGCCGCGACGCGGTAATGGCCAAGGTTATGGCCGATCCGCGTTTGACGCCCGATTCGGGGCCCATGCCCTTCGATATGAAGCGCATGATCTTCGGCGGCTTCCAGCCCTTCATCGAGCTTTAGCCGCTGCTCAGGCCAGCTTGTCCAGCAGCGGCTTCAACCTGTCGCCATAGCGCTTCCAGAGATCGACCGAGCCCTGATACATCGGCTGGCGCACCTGCGCGGCCGAGGCCGTGCGCACCGGGCGGTCGGTCTCGTGGAACGACAGCGCCTTGTCGTCCCAGGACAGGCCGAGATGCCCGATCAGCGCCCGCGTCTGTCCCTCCTGGTCGGCCACGAAATCCTCGTAACGCACGTCATGGACGACGCCCGGCAAAACATCGTGCCAATGCGCCATGATGTCGGTGTAGATGTTGTGGAAATCGGCGAGCTCGCCCAGATCATAGCCGTAGCGGTGGTTGTCGCCGCGGAAATGCACCTTGTAGATCGAAAGGCAGGTCGCCGCCGCATCGCGCGCGCAATGGATGATCTTGGCTTTCGGCAGCATCATATGGATGAAGCCGATGAGCAGGAAGTTGCCGGGCATCTTGTCGGTGACATGCCTGAAGTTGGGATAGCGCTCATGCAGCATGTCGAGATAGGCTTGGCCCGCCTCCGCAAACTCCGCGTCGGATACATCGACCAGTCCCCAGGGGAAACCTCCCGGCATGGTCAGCGGAAATTGCTTGCCGACCGCGGTTTTCAACATGCTGAGCTCGCCCGCGCCATAGACTTGTGGATGGCTGGCGATGATCTGTTCGACCAGCGTGGTGCCGGAGCGCGGCATGCCGACGACGAAAATCGGCGTGTCGTCGGAGATTGCACTTGGCTTGTGCTTTTCGAAAAAGCCGGCGTTGAACACCGTCTTCATCGCCTCGAATTCGGCCCGCGTCCTGACCGGATCATAATCGATGCCCTTGCGGCGGATCGCATTGCCTTCAGCGAAATAGTCGAAGGCCCTGTTGTAGTCCTTCAAATCGTCATTGGCCTTGCCGAGACCGAAGGACAGCTGCATGCGCGCCAGGCTGTCGGCCGGCGCCTTGGCATGCTGGGCCTCCATGCCGGCGAGTTCGGCGTCGCGCTCCTTCTGGCGCTTGACCTGCGTCAGCATCAGCCAGGCTTTTGCCATGCCTGGCGTGATCGCCAGCGCCTGCCGGAACAGGTCGGCCGCCTCATCGAGCTTGCCTTTTTCCATCAGCCCGACGCCGAGCCCGTGCAACAGGTCGGCATCCCTGGGCCGGATCGTCAGCGCCTCGCGAAAGGTCGCCAGCGCCTCGTCCAGACGACCGGCTTCCTGCAACGTTTCGGCAAGCCCGATGCGGGCGCGGACATGGAAGGGATTGCGCCCGATTGTGCCGCGATAGATGTCCTCCGCAGCCTCGAACTGGCCGAGCTGTTTCAACGCCGAACCCAGATTGTCGCGTGCCGCGAGCTGGTCGGGCTTGAGATCTACCGCGCCGCGGAAGAAATCGGCGGCCGCTGCGATGCGGCCGAGATCGCGCATCACCGTGCCGAGATTGTTGAGGAAATCGGGATTCTTCGGCTGCAGACGCACAGACTGCTCGATCAGCTCCAGCCCTTCGGGGTTGCGCCCGGTCTGGTGCAGCAACAGGCCCAGGAAATGCGCCGCTGCCGGGTGATTGGCCTTGCGCGCCAGCACCTGCCGGTACAGCGTCTCGGCCTCCTGCCGGCGCCCGGCCTGATGCAGCTGCAGCGCCTGCTGCACATATTGGTCGAGGCCCAGCGGCGGCTGTCCGCCAGCTCCAGCACCCGCCGCTCTTCTCTGATCTCTGTTGATGGGAAACCTGCCGTGTTTTGTCCGCTTGCCGCGATCTAGGCCATCGGCGCTGCAGGTTCAAGGGAAGAGTGGGCTCGCCAAGGGCGCGGACCTCTTCGAAACTCTAGAGGAATTCCAGGAAAATGTAGCGTTCAAATCAGCCGGTTGCTCTCGGCGAGCCGGCGCTCCCGCCGTTGCGTGCCGTCGGTGTCGGCAATCTTGCGCCGTGCCGCTTCGTCGCTTCTTGTCGTCAGGCGCACTGATATTGCCTTGGGGAAGAGGACGATTGGCTCGATTGTTGCGGTCGGACGATCCGGCGTTTTCATGAATCTCATATATTTTTGCCTTTCGTAAAAAATAATCTTAGGGGCACAGGAATAATTATTCCGATGCTCTCTAAATAAGAAATTGGCTGATATTGTTCCACAATAGCAGATTTATTAGGGGTTTATACGAGAAATTTTTTATACCGGTCGAGCCGCGGCGGAAATCAGCTTGAATAACCAACAATTTCGGATTATTGATCTGAGATCGTTTTTTGGGTCAAGCTTGGCATATAGCGGCGTCGGAGATACTCGACCCGCCAAACTCATTCCAATCGCCGATGGTTGAGTTCCCGGTTGATGCCGGAAAGCATCGACGAACCAGAGCCAAGCCAATGCCGGATCGCACCACCCGTTCCATCGCCCATTTCGCGGCACCCTTCGTGCTTAGCGGGCTGGAAGGGCAACTGCCGGCCGGCGACTATGACATCGATCACGACGAAGAGCTGATCGAGGGCATGTCGCGGCTTGCCTGGCGTCGCGTCGCCACCTTCATCCATTTGCCGGCAAGGGCGGTGAAGAACCCGGCCACCAGCCAGCTTGTCGCCATCGACTACCTCGAACTCGAAACAGCGCTGAGGCGCGACCAGGAGAACGCAGCATGATCCGCTTCCAGCAGAATGCGCGTCCGCGCACCGACACGCCCTCGCACCTCTTCGCCATCGGCCAGACCGTGCGCATGAAGAGCCGCAGCGGGCTCGCCCAGAAGACCGCCGAGCTGTTTCAGATCAAGAGCAGATTGCCGGTCAAGGATGGCTCGCCGCAATATCGCATCCGCAGCGAGGAGGAGACCTATGAGCGGGTCACCACGGAAGACAACCTCGAAGTAGCGGACGCCCCGGCTGTCCCCGACAGCCAGGCAGTCTGACACCGCACCCACCCAGCACGTACGAAGGAGCAGACAGATGGCCAAGGGTCAGCAGCGCAGCAATCGCGAAACGCGCAAGCCCAAGAAAGACAAGGTGGTGGCCAAGGCCGCCTCCCCGTTCGGTTCCTCGGTCAAGCAGGCAGAGAGCAGCCTGAAGCCGAAGTCGAAGGGCTGACCAGGCAGGGCGCGCCTGGCGCACCTGCCGGCAATGGACTGACGATCTCGGACTGACGATCTCGCCCAAAACTCTGCAACGGAGGCTTGCTTGACGTTCTTCATCGAGCCGCTCGCGCGACGTCGACGAAGCCACGCTCGACAAGGTATCGCTGGACGCGCCGAACCTGCGCGCCGCCCTGCAGGGCGCCACCGCGCTGTTCCACAGCCTCGCCATGCCGCAGATCCCCGACCGTCTGCGCATTTGCGACGAGGACGGCGCAGAGCTTTATGCCGGCCCGGCCGACGGGGCGTATTCGGCGTAGGCAACCACTCCGATCCGCGACCTTGCCTTCTCCCTTGGGGGTGAGAAGCGGTCCGCGCAGCAGACGAAAAGCCAATTGTTGGCTTTTCGAGTTTCGAACGCCCTGAGCCTGCGAAGGACCAAGGGTGGTCCGGTCCACCCGCCCGGTCCCCGCTGCTTCGCAGGGTCCCGGCATTCGCCGCCTTTTTATCGTGTCAGTGGGACGGTGAATTCGCCTCCGGCGGACTCACCCGACAGGGGAGAAGGAAAAATCAGCAGGGGCCGTCCTCGACGACGCGGTAGTCGGCGGCACGGGCCTCGCAGGCGTTGGGAAAGGTGCGCAGCTCGCCATGGCGGCGGGCGCAGACCGGGGCGTATTCGCGCGTGCAGAATGTCGGCTCTTCGCCACCACCGCCACCACCGCCGCCGTCGCGGCAAGGGCCGTCGCGAACGATGCGGTAGCCTTCCCGTTCGGCAAGGCAGGCATTGGCGAAGGTCTGGCGGTCACCGCCGCGCCGCGCGCAGACCGGCTCGTATTGCCTGGTGCAGAATTCCGGTTCCGGCCGTGGCGGGCGCGGACGTGGTCCCGGCCCGTCATCAACGACGACGGTGCAGGCCGCAAGAAGACCCGACAGGAAGAGAATAGTAAAACCCTGGCGCGAGAAGATCGTCGCAAGAAATCTCATGAATATGCCTCCCTCGAGACCCCCGTCCCCGGCGCAAAACGCGCCTGTCGATCCTCGCCATTCCCTTGCCAAATGCAACCCCCGTTTGCGGCGCGGGAGCCATGCGATGCCCGGCCCGCGCATTGCTTTGGCCCTGGACCAAACCGCTGGACCATGCGTGGCCGGGCTCTGGCTGATGAACTCTTAAGAACCCAGGTTTATCGAAGCGCCTTCGTTGGGACGCGTCGATGGACGCGGCCCGCGGCGCTATCTTGCAACGATCACGTTTCCGTGCGATAAATTTTGTGTTCGGGCATTTGCGACCCGGAGAGCGGAACGTTTTGGACGACCTTTCCCCGATACTGTGAATCTCTGACGGCCCCATTTTCGGCGGGGGGTTTTACCATGCGCAAATGCAGGACTGCCGAAGCAACCACCGGGACTTGCCCACGATGCCAGGCGGCGGGCAAACCATAAGACTGACACGGGTGAAGGAGTTTCCCCAATGGCCCAGACCGGCACCGTTAAATTCTTCAACGCGACCAAAGGCTTCGGCTTCATCACGCCCGACGGCGGCGCCAAGGATGTGTTCGTCCACATTTCCGCGATCGAGGCCTCGGGCCTGCGTACCCTCGTCGACGGCCAGAAGGTCACCTTCGACGTTGAACCCGACCGCATGGGCAAGGGTCCGAAGGCGGTCAACCTCCGCGCGGCCTGAACCGGCGGTGCCCGCGCGCCCGTCAGGGCGCTCGAAAAAGCACCTAAAGCGTGTTTGAACCGGCTTTGTCAGCCGTCCAGAGTTTCGAAGGCGCGACGTTTCCCGTTGCGCCTTTTTCATGACGCCGTCGCCGGAGGCAAAGGACGCTTTATCGGTCCATGGCGTGGCTGATCGCCGGAGCAATCGTCTGGCGCGAATTGCCTTCGGTGCCACGATCTATTTGAGCAGCCTTCAGCGTTGCCGCCGTCGCCAAAACTTTCTCTTGCCGATAGCGCTAAAATAAAGGACAAATTTCCCTTCGGGCATTTGCCGGCCCGAAACTGGACTTTATGGGATCAAAGGGAGCTTCCCATGCCGCAGACCGGCACCGTCAAATTCTTCAATCATGCCAAAGGCTTCGGCTTCATTACGCCCGACGACGGGCAGAAGGATGTCTTCGTTCATATTTCGGCCGTGCAGGCTTCGGGTCTTTCCGGTCTGGAGGATGGACAAAAAGTGACATTCGACACCGAGCCGGACAAGCGCGGCAAGGGTCCAAAGGCCGTCAACCTGTCGGTCGGCTAAGCCGGCTCAAGACAGTCCGGACGGAGATTGACGAGGCGGAGCGCCTTGCGTACGCGCTTGGTTTTGCCGCAAGAACTGGATCGTATCAGCCAATTCCGTTCAGCCCCCGTTCAGCCACGGTCTTCTATTAATCGTCCCCTAGGCTGGACCGCATCCCCGAAAACTATCCGGGCCGGCACGAAGGAGACCAAAATGAATCGCATTTTCAAGACCGCCATCCTGGGCGCCGCTCTCGCCGCGACCACCCTCGCCACCTTGCCTGCCGCCAATGCCAAGGACTGGAACCACTGGCATCATGGCCATGGTCGTCATCATAATGGCGACGCGCTTGCGGCCGGTGTCGTCGGCCTTGCGGCCGGCGCTCTGATCGCCGGTGCGCTGAGCAACCCGCAGCCGCGCTACAGCAGCTATGATGACGATTACGACTACCGCGAAGTGCGGCCGGCGCCGGTGCGCCGTTACTATGCCGAACCGCGGGTCGTCTATGCCGACCGCTATGCCGAGCCGTGGACCCGCGACTGGTACGAATACTGCTCGGACCGCTACCGGAGCTTCAATGCCCGCAGCGGCACGTTCACCGGCAATGACGGTGAGCAGCATTTCTGCGTCGCGAATTGAGCTTCCCTGTCCCACAAAAAGCGCTGACCGCAAGGCCAGCGCTTTTTTTTTGGCAGAAAGACATCGCTAAGTCAGGAAGGGATTGGTCCGCCTCTCCTCGCCAAAGCGGCCACCCGGGCCGTGGCCGCAGATGAAGCCGATCTCGTCACCGAGCGGCAAAAGCTTGTTCTTAATCGAGGCGATCAGCGCCGCATGGTCGCCGCCCGGCAGGTCGGTGCGCCCGACCGAGCCGCGAAACAGCACGTCGCCGACATGAGCGAACTTCGCCGCGCGATTGTAGTATACGACATGGCCGGGCGCATGGCCGGGGCAGTGCAGCACCTCGAACATATGTGAGCCGAACGAAACCGTCTCGCCCTCTGCGAGAAACCGGTCGGGCACGCAGTTGCGCGCCCCGGCAATGCCGTAGCGCTGGCCCTGGTTCTCGAGATTGTCGAGCAATAGCTTGTCGGCTTCGTGCGGGCCGATGATCTCGATGCCGAGTGCTTCCTTCAGCTCCATGGCGCCGCCGGCGTGATCGATGTGGCCATGGGTGATCCAGATCGCAGCGGCGGTGATCGCATTGTCCTTCAGCACCGCCAGCACCTTGTCGATGTCGCCGCCCGGATCGACGACGACGCCATGCTTGTCATCCATGTCGAACAGGATGGTGCAGTTCTGCTGGAAAGGCGTGACCGGCACGATGCCGGCATTGAGCTGACCCATGATTGTCCTTTCGCTGTTCCAGCGTGATGTAGAGGCGCGGGCGAAGGCCGTCCACTGCTGAAAGGCAAACAGTCCGTCCCAAAACAGAAATGGGCGGCCCAACGGCCGCCCATTTGACGAAGCCTGAGTCTCGAGCAATTCCAGGAAAAGTGTAAAGCGGTTTTCCGTCCGGAATTGGGTAAAACAACAAACTAGATCATTCGCCGTGAAACGGTGAATGATCTAGAGGCTTACTTCTTCATCGCGCCCATGACCGCACCGATGATGCCGGTCAGGATGGCGCCGCCGCCGGCGCCGCCGAGCAGGTTTTTGAGGTTCAGCGTATCGCCCAATCCGCCCGCTGCCGTTGCAGCCGCTGCCGGGTCGGCCGTGCCGCCGAGCAGGCTGCCGAGGATCGCCGCCCCGCCAACGCCGCCAACCGCGCCGCCGAGGATTTTGGTCAACTGGCCCATCGCCGCATTCTTCAGCGCAACGCCGACCGCCTGACCACCGACAACACCTGCAATTACCTGTACAACGAGCGCAATGAGCGTATTCGTATCCATGTACCTAGTCCCTCCATAGCTGCCAGCCTCCCGGGCCGACACCATCATGAGACGCTGAATTGTACGAAAGTCAAATGCACAGATGCTGAAATAAAGGGGCCGGCCTCAAAACCGCCCCTGCTTGCGAAAAAAGCTGTGACTTTCGTTATTCTGCGGCTATCGCATGCTTAGGTTGCACCGCAGCAGAATAGTCGTTCATCAAAGTCTTGGCGATCTCGCCGACCTCGAATCGGTACGGACCGATCTCGGAGACCGGCGTCACTTCCGCTGCCGTTCCGGTGAGGAAGCACTGTTCGAAGCCTTCGAGTTCCTCAGGCATGATGGCGCGCTCGACGACTTCAAGGCCGCGGTCCTTGGCGAGGCCGATGACGGTGCGGCGGGTGATGCCGTCGAGGAAGCAATCGGGCTTCGGCGTGTGGATCTTGCCATCCTTGACGAAGAAGATGTTGGCGCCCGTTGCTTCGGCGACCTGGCCGCGCCAGTCGAGCATCATGGCATCGGCATAGCCCTTGGCCTCGGCGGCATGCTTGGACATGGTGCAGATCATGTAGAGGCCGGCGGCTTTCGACTTCGACGGCGCGGTGCGCGGATCGGGCCGGCGCCATTCCGCCAGATCGAGACGGATGCCCTTGAGCTTCTGCGCCGGGTCGAAATAGCTCGGCCATTGCCAGATGGCGATGGCGCAGTTGATGCGGCTGTTCTGCGCCGACACCCCCATCTGTTCGCTGCCGCGCCAGGCGATCGGCCTGACATAGGCGTCCTGGAAACCCTGCTTCTTCAGAAGCGTGGTCGAGGCGTCATTGAGCTCGGCCACGGAATAGGGAATATTGAAGCCGAGCAGGCGCGCCGATTCATGCAGACGCTCGGTGTGCTCGTTGAGCTTGAAGATGGCGCCGCCATAGGCGCGCTCGCCCTCGAAGACGGCGCTGGCATAGTGCAGGCCGTGGGTCAGCACGTGGATCTTGGCATCGGCCCATTTGACGAACTCGCCGTTGATCCAGATGAAGCCGTCCAGTTGGTCGAAGGGAACGGATGCCATGGAAACCTCCCGCGGGCGGCGACCCGCACATCATTAGTGTTGTTCTTGTTGCGCGACAGCCGCGTCGGGCGGCCCTTGAAGCGTAAGCGGAGAATCGAACTCTGGCAAACTCAGGAAGTTCCGGAAAAACCGCACTCCCTTGCCTTTTCGTTCGCATTCAGCCGAAAAGCTTGTCAAAAATTACCATTGCGGGGAAATTACGTCAATAGTACTGACATAATTTCCCTCTATGGACGGAGAAATGATGACGGATCGAAGCCCAGCTGCCGGAAAACCGATCAAGACGCCGATCACCGACGAGGACGGCATCGACTTCGCCATCATCGAACTGTTCTTCTTTGCGTATCGCGATTTCACTTCCGATCCGGACCAGATCCTGGCCGATTACGGCTTTGGCCGCGCCCATCACCGGGTGCTGCATTTCGTCAACCGCCGGCCGGGACTGACGGTCGCTGAACTGCTCGACGTGCTCAAGATCACCAAGCAGAGCCTGGCGCGGGTGCTCAAGCAGTTGATCGACACCGACCATATCGTGCAATTGCAGGGTCCGCGCGACCGCCGCCAGCGGGAGCTCTATCCGACAGCCAAGGGGCGCGCCCTGGCGCTGGCCCTGGCGCGGCCACAGTCACGCCGCATCCGTGCTGCATTGGAAGATTCCGGAGCCAGCGAGCGTCCCTTGATCGAACGATTCCTGGAAGCCATGGTCAATCCGGAACTAAGGGCGCAGATCGACATTGTGCCTGCAAACATGTCAGGGAAAAGCCATGGAGACCATTGAGAGGGTGGACCAGCCGACGGCGCCGGACGATGACGCGCCGCATCTGCTTGTGGTCGACGACGACACCCGCATTCGCAATTTGCTCAAGCAGTATCTGACCGAAAACGGTTTTCGCGTCACAGTCGCCGGAAATGCCGGCGAGGCCAGGCGAAAGCTCGCCGGGCTCGACTTCGACCTCCTTGTCCTCGACGTCATGATGCCCGGAGAGACCGGCGTCGACCTCACCAAGGCGCTGCGGGCGGAGAAGAACGTGCCGATCCTGATGCTCACCGCGCTATCGGAAACCGACAGCCGCATCACCGGGCTCGAGGCCGGCGCCGACGACTATCTGCCCAAGCCCTTCGACCCGCGCGAGCTGATCCTGCGCATAAACAACATCCTGCGCCGTGGCGGCCCGGCGACGACGCCCAAGGTCGAGCAGCTGGTCTTCGGCCCTTATACTTTCCAGATCGCCAGGCGCGAGCTGAAGCGGGGCGGCGAGGCGCTGAAGCTGACCGACCGCGAGCAGGAGATCCTGGCGATCTTTGCCGCGCGGGCCGGCGAAACCATCCCGCGCCATGAACTTGTCGGCGACGATTCGGAAGTCGGCGAGCGCACCATCGACGTTCAGATCAACCGGCTGCGCCGCAAGATCGAGCGCGATCCGTCCAATCCGGTCTGGCTGCAGACGGTGCGCGGTATTGGGTATCGGCTCAGCGTGGAATAGAATGCCGCTGACGCCGCCCTTGGCCATAGATGTGTGGCCATCGACCAGCGGCCATTGACCCAGCGAAAGGACAAATGGCGACCACGCAACTGGAACGGCCGGAACAGGGCGGCTTTGGCGCGCGCGTATCACGCGCGCTGAAAGCAATGCCGCGTGCCTGGAAGCGGTTCTGGCGGCTGGTTGCGTTCTATATGCCCAAGCGGCTTTATGCCCGCTCGCTGATCATCGTCATCGCGCCGATGATCCTTCTGCAGTCGGTCGTCGCCTTCGACTTCATGGAACGCCACTGGGCAACCGTGACGCAGCGCCTGTCGCAGGCCACCGTGCGCGACATCGCCGCTATCATCGACATGATCGAGACCTATCCGCACGATGGCGACTACGCGAACATCATCCGCATCGCCCAGGACCGCATGCAGTTGAAGGTCGACCTCTTGCCGCCCGACCCGTTGCCGGCGCCTGGACCCAAGCCCTTCTTCTCGATCCTTGACGACGTCCTTTCCACCGAGATCACCCGCCAGATCAACCGCCCGTTCTGGATCGACACGGTCGGCAATTCCAACATCGTCGAGGTCCGCATCCAGCTCGAGGGCAAGGTGCTGCGCGTCTTCGTGCGCCGCAGCCAGGCCTATGCCTCCAACACCCACATCTTCCTGATCTGGATGGTCGGGACGTCACTGGTGCTGCTGACGATTGCCATCCCCTTCCTTCGCAACCAGATCCGGCCGATCCTGTCTCTGGCCGAGGCCGCCGAAAGCTTCGGCAAGGGCCGGCCGATGCCGCGCGATTTCCGCCCACGCGGCGCCGAGGAGGTTCGCCGGGCCGGCTTTGCCTTCATCCAGATGCGCGAGCGCATCGAACGCCAGCTGGAACAGCGCACCGCCATGCTGACCGGCGTCAGCCACGATCTCAGAACCATCCTCACCCGCTTCAAGCTGCAGCTGGCGCTGGCCGGCGGCAAGCCCGAGACCAAGGCCGCGCTCAACCAGGACATCGACGACATGCAGTCGATGCTGGAAGGCTATATCGCCTTTGCCCGCGGCGAAGCGTCGGAAGATGCCGGCCATTTCGATCTCGAGGCCTATTTCCAAAAGCTCGGCGAGGAGGCGTCGCTGCACAAGCGCAAGCTATCGACCGTGCTTGCCGGTGATCCGGACGTGCATGTGCGCCCGCACGCTTTCGCCCGGCTGTTGTCCAACGTCGCCGGCAATGCCTTGCGCTATGCCAAGACGGTGGAGATCAGCGCCGATCACGGCCGCGGCTCACTCGTCGTCACCATCGACGATGACGGTCCGGGCATCCCGCCGGAAAAGCGCGAGGACGTGTTCAAACCGTTCGTGCGGCTCGACGAGGCGCGCAACCTCGACGCCAGCGGCACCGGCCTTGGTCTCTCTATCGCCCGCGATATTGCCCGCAGCCATGGCGGCGACATCATGCTGGAAGACAGCCCGCTCGGCGGCCTGCGGGCGGTGATCAAGGTGCCCGCCTGACCAAAGCATGATCTGGAAGGCGGGCTCGGCCAAAAACCACCTTCATCCGCCCGTCATGAAACCATGGTCAAGAGCGCGCATGAAGCGCGCGACCTCAGTTGATTCGGCTCAGCCGCCTTACTTCGACCTCGTGCCTGCCCGGGTGCGGTGGAGCGAAGCGAGGGCAGCCGGGCCGTACCGCTATCGCATCAAGGCAACCGTCGACCCGAGCAAAGGACCGCCATGCGCATCCTGATGGTCACCGACGCCTGGCGGCCGCAAGTCAACGGCGTCGTCCACACGCTGGAGCGGCTCACCGAAACGCTGAAAACCTTCGACGTTGCGGTCGACTTCCTGACCCCGAACATCTTTCGCACCTTGCCGTTGCCGACCTACCCCGACATCAGGCTGGCGCTGACCACGCCCGGTCATGTCGCGCGGCTGATCGAGGCTCGCAAGGCCGACCATATCCATATCGTCACCGAAGGCCCGCTCGGCATCATGGCGCGGCGCTATTGCCGCAATGCCGGCCGTCCCTTCACCACCAGCTATCACACCCGCTTTCCCGAATATCTCAGCGCCCGCCTGCCGGTGCCGGAGAGCTGGGCCTATCGCTGGCTGCGTGATTTCCACAATTCCGGACAAGGCACGCTGGTCGCCACCCAGTCGCTGGCGGAGGACCTTGCGTCGCGAGGCTTCACCAAGCTCAGGCCGTGGACGCGGGGCGTCGACACCGATCACTTCCGCCCCGACAAGAAGAAGGACCTCGGCTTCCCTGGCCCGGTATTCCTGTGCGTCGGCCGCGTCGCCATCGAGAAGAACCTGAGCGCCTTCCTCGACCTCGACTTGCCCGGCAGCAAGGTGATCGTCGGCGAAGGACCGGAACTGGCCAGGCTCAGGGCGAAGTACCCGCAGGCGCATTTCCTCGGCCATCGCCCGAACGATGAGCTGGCCGAGATCTACGCCTCGGCTGATGTTTTCGTCTTCCCCAGCCGCACCGACACGTTCGGCAACGTCATCATCGAGGCGCTGGCCAGCGGCACGCCGGTGGCCGCCTATCCGGTCACCGGACCGATCGACATTGTCGGCGACGGCATCGGCGGCGCGGTGTCGACCGATCTGCGCGAGGCCTCGCTCGCCGCGCTCAATGTCGACCGCGCCGAGGCGCGCGAACGCGCCATGCGCTACAGTTGGAAAGCCTGCGCCGAAATGTTCATGGACACGGTCGAAGAGGCGCTGAGCACAAGGCGCAAGCTGGCCGCCTGACGCAATCTTCCTAAAACAACCTGCCGCCGTCCGGCACCTTGCGCTCGATGGCGCCAAGGACCACGGCGCCTTCCTCATCAGGGAAGCCGAGCGTGAGCACTTCCGACATGAACGGACCGATCTGGCGCGGCGGGAAATTCACCACCGCAAACACCTGCCGTCCCACCAGCGTTTCCGGCGCATAGTATTTCGTGATCTGTGCCGAGGATTTCTTCACGCCGATCTCAGGGCCGAAATCGATCTTCAGCTTGAACGCGGGTTTGCGCGCCTCGGGGAAAGGCTCGGCCTCGACGATCGTGCCGGCACGGATGTCGACACGATCAAAATCGGCAAAGCTGATCTCGGGCTTGCGCGCGCTGCTCGAACTCATGGAAGCTCAAGCGTTACCATAGGTCTCGAACAGGACGCCGGCCAGCGCATCCTTGGCCGAGGTTCCCGACCAGACAACGAACTGGAAGGCCTGGAAATAGCATTCGCAGGCTTCAAGCGCCGACGACAAAAGCACCTCGACCTGCTGGCTCGACGGTTCGACCCCGCCGGCGAGCAGCAGTGACTGGCGAAACATGATCGCGCCCTCCTGCTCCCAGAGATCGAAATGGCCAAACAGCATCTGCTCGTTGATCAGCGACAAAAGCCGCATCACTTCCAGCGCGCGGGCTTCCGGCACCTTGATGTCGAAAGCACAGGCCAGATGCAGCGCCTCGAAGTCCTCCATCCACGAGAAGGAGACGTGATAATCGGTCCAGCTGCCGGCAACCGAGATCGAGATTTCGTCATCGCCGGCCCGTTCGAAGGACCAGTCATTGTTATGGGCGACCTGCTCGATGACATCCACCGGATGGATTTCGCGGGAGAATTCGAGTTCGAGAAGTTCCATGGAATGCTTCCTGTGTTCAGGGGAGCGCCACACGCTCCGCGGGGCACACACGACGAACAATTTGTCTTGAACTCGGACGGCCAGGACTTCACGATACAAAGACCCCGGACCGGACCCCACCGCCCGGCCGCATGACCCTGCTCCGAATCATGCAACAAATTCAGTCTATTGATCGGGAGTCGCGTGAACAGCCTAATTTTTCGCACTGCGTCATCAGCATGTGGAAAGGCGCTGTCACAAAGATTCATGCATTGCCGGTAAACGATTCACGGCAAAGCACTTTTTCGGATTGTGCTTTGTGGAAAAGTTCAAATTTTATTTTTTTGCTTTGGGCTTTGCCGCAGCCGCAGGTGCGGCCTGTCCGGTCAATTCGGCAAGCCTGGCCTCGAGCGCGTCGATGCGGGCGGCCAGCCTGGTGTTTTCTTCGCGGGCCTTGGCAGCCATGTCGCGGGCAGCCTCGAACTCCTCGCGCTGCACCACATCCATGGTGTTGAGGATGCGCTCGGCCTGCCCCTTGAAGGCAGTCTCCACCTCGCGGCGCACGCCTTGTGCGGCACCCGCAGCATCGGTCATCAGCTTGGCGAATTCATCGAGAATGCGGTTTGGTCCGGTTGACATGGCAAATCCTCGCTTGCTCGAATTGACGTAGTGGCACTGCCTGCGGAATGCAAGAACGTTGAAGCTGGTGCGGCTTCATGTCGGACGCGATTTGGCTCACGGTCCGGCGGACAGATTGCTATTATCTCAAGTGGATTCTTGGAACGACGGTTGCCGTGACGGACAGTGCGGACTTGGAGAAGCGCTTTGCAGCACTCGATGCAGCACTCGCAAAGGGCATTTCGGATGCCGATGCGGGCCGGGTCAAGCCTGGCGACGAGGTGCTGGACAGGCTTGAAGCCAAATACAGGGCAATGGCAGAGAGAACCAAGTGAAGTTACTGGTCTTCGCAGACCAGCGGCCTAGTTTTCCTCACGACTTGCTCAGGCAAGAGTCACTCTCATTCAGGATCAACCAATGGCAACGCCCCCGCGCCGACCGACCAATCCGATGGAAGCCGCTGAAGCGGCCTTCAAGCCGGTCAAGAAACCCGCGCCTCCCATTCGCGAACCCTCCGCCGCACCAAACGTTCGCGAGCTTGTCTCGATCAGGATCGATCGCGCCGTGCTCGACCACTTCCAGGAAGATGGCCCCGGCTGGCAAGACAGGATCAACGATGCGCTCAGGCAATTGGTCGCCGGCAAGCCGCAGGGTTGAGCCCATTATCTCTGACGATCAGGCTGTCGTCACCTTGCCTTGACCCCGCCAAAACCCTGCCGCATGGTCCGCGCCCTAACGCGAGCCCTCCCAGGAGATCCTGTTGAACGACTATTTCCCGCTGCCGATGGCGTCGCTGTCCTTCCCCAACATCGACCCGATCCTGGTTCAGATCGGCCCGCTGGCTGTGCACTGGTACGGCATCGGCTATATCGTCGGCATCCTGTTCGCCTGGTGGTACGCCAAGCGGCTCGTCACCAACACAAGGCTGTGGCCTGATGGCGTCTTGCCGATGAAGCCGATCGACCTCGACGATTTCATCGTCTGGGCCGCCGTCGGCGTCGTGCTCGGCGGACGCACCGGCTATGTGCTTTTCTACGATTTAAAGCGCTATATCGACCACCCGCTCGACATCTTCGCCGTCTGGCAGGGCGGCATGTCGTTCCATGGCGGCCTGCTTGGCGTCATCCTCGCCATGACGCTGTTTTCCCTCAAGCGCGGCATCCGCACCTGGACGCTGTTCGACGTGGTGGCAGCCGGCGTGCCGGTCGGGCTCGGCCTCGTCCGCATCGCGAACTTCGTCAATGCCGAACTCTGGGGTCGCGTGACCGACGTGTCGTGGGGCGTCGTCTTCTGCAACGAGCGTCTCCAGCAGACCGTGGCGGGTTGTGTCGCGGGCCTGGAGCCTCGCCATCCGAGCCAGCTCTACGAAGCGCTGCTCGAGGGCGCGGTGCTGTTCCTGGTCCTGCGCTTCCTCACCCATTCGCGGCTGAAGCTGAAGACGCCGCGCTTTGTCGGCGGCGCCTTCATTTGCGGCTACGGCCTGTCACGCATCTTCGTCGAGTTCTTCCGCGAGCCCGACCAGCAGCTCGGCTACCTCCTCGGCGGCTGGCTCACCATGGGCATGGTGCTGTCGCTGCCGATGGTGCTGGCCGGCATCTGGGCGATGGCCACAGCCAAACCGGCGCCGCAACCACAGCCGGCATGACACGGCTGAAGACCCGCATCGTCGACCTGATCGGCGCGCTCGGCCCCCTCCCCGTCAACGAGTACATGGCGCTCTGCCTGTTCGATCCCAGCGACGGCTACTACACCACGCGCGAGCCGTTCGGCGCCGCCGGCGACTTCGTCACCGCACCCGAGATCAGCCAGATGTTCGGCGAACTCGTCGCCGTCTGGCTCTATCAGGCCTGGCTGGCGATCGGCCGACCCCTGCCGGTCACCATCGCGGAGATCGGGCCTGGCCGCGGCACGCTGATGAAGGACATGCTTCGCACCCTGACGCGGCTCGATCCGGCTATCGCCGCCGGAGCCTCCTTCGCTCTGGTCGAGACCAGTCCGCGGCTGACCGAAATCCAGAAGCAGACGCTTGCCGAAACTTCGGTTGAGCTCGGCTGGCACGAAACCATCGCCACACTACCGCAGGCGCCGTTGCTGATTGTCGGCAACGAATTGTTCGACGCTGTGCCGATCCGCCAGTTCATCCGCGCCGGCGCCGGCTGGCGCGAACGGGTGATCGGCCTCGATGTCTCAGACGAGTTGAGCTTCTTCGCCGGCGCCGGCTCGGTCGAGGCGATGCTGCTGCCGGAAGACGCCGCCGAGGCGCCACAAGGCTCTATTTTCGAAATAGCACCGGCCCGCGCGGCACTGATGGCGACCATTGCCGAACGCATAGCCGACCACGGCGGCGCCGGGCTGTTCCCTGATTACGGCCATCTCCAGCCCGGTTTCGGCGACACATTGCAGGCCGTGCGCAGGCACGCCCCAGAAGATGTGCTGGCCAATCCCGGCGAAGCCGATCTCACCGCCCATGTCGACTTCGCGGCACTGGCCGCCGTCGTGCGGGCGCATGGCCTCGATGTGGAATTGGCGACGCAGGGCGACTTTCTGCTTGGCATGGGATTGCTTGAGCGAGCTGGCCAGTTGGGCAGCCAGGCAAGCCAAGAGGCACGACAAACCATTGCCGATGCCGTCGAGCGCCTGGCCGGACCCGACGGCATGGGCACGCTGTTCAAAATCCTGAAAATCCTGCCGCATCAGCCAGTCTGACCCTCAGAGATCGTTACAAGCCGTCCCGCCATGTCGCTTGTGGTCGCATGCCTGCTTTTGGCCAATGCAAAGTCGACGCAGCAGCACTGTCGCAATCACTCGGCCGAACTTCGCCTTGACGAAAACGCCGGCGCGGACAACAAACCCATCCATGCTGAATCAGACCAAACCGGATCCTGTTCGCTCGCCGCTGCTGGAAGCGGCCAAGCCGCGAGGTATCCGCCATGGCTATTTCACCCGTATCGGCGGCGTCTCCGGCGGCATCTATCAGGGACTTAACATCGGCACCGGGTCGGATGACGATCAGATGCTGGTCGCCGAGAACCGCCGCCGCGTCGCTGCCTGGATGGGTGTGCCGGCCAGCCATCTCCTGACCGCGCATCAGGTCCACTCGCCCGATGTCGTTATTGCCAGGGAACCCTTTCCCGGCCCGCGGCCCAAGGCCGACGCCATCGTCACCGACCGGCCGGGCATCGCCATCGGCGCCTCGACGGCCGATTGCGGCCCGGTGCTGTTCGCCGATGCGCAAGCGCGCATCATTGGCGCTGCACACGCCGGCTGGAAGGGCGCTTTCACCGGTGTGCTTGAAAACACCATTGCCGCGATGGAAAGCCTCGGCGCCCGCCGTGAGCGCATCATTGCGGTTCTCGGTCCTTCGATCGGCCCCGACAATTACGAGGTCGGGCCGGAATTCGTCGCCCGTTTCGTCGAAGCCGATGCCGAAAACATCGGCTATTTCGCGCCTTCGGCCAATCCGGCGCATGCAATGTTCGATCTCAACCTCTATACGGTCGACCGGCTGAAGAAGGCTGGCGTGACCGCGCAGGGGCTTGGCCGCTGCACCTATGCCGAGGAGGATCTCTTCTTTTCCTACCGGCGCGCGACGCATCGCAAGGAACCGGACTACGGTCGGCAGGTTTCGGCAATTGTTTTGGAGAACGGATAATGGCGCTGCATTTCGAACGGTCGGAATTTGACGCCCGGCGTGACCGGTTGATGATCGAGATGACGGAAAAGAAGCTCGATGCTGTACTGCTTTTCGCCCAGGAGAGCATGTACTGGCTAACCGGCTACGACACGTTCGGCTTCTGTTTCTTCCAGTGCCTGGTTGTGAAGGCTGACGGCTCGATGGTGCTGCTCACCCGCTCGGCCGATTTGCGCCAGGCGCGCCACACATCGATCATCGACAACATCGTGCTGTGGACCGACCGCGACGGCGCCAACCCGGCGGTCGACCTGCGCAACCTGCTCAACGACCTCAATCTCCTCGGCGCCCGCATCGGCGTCGAATACGACACCCATGGCCTGACCGCCTTCAATGGCCGCCGCGTCGACGAGCAGCTGCAGACCTTCGGCCAGATCGCCGACGCCTCCGGTATTGTCGGCCGTCTGCGCCTGTTCAAGAGCCCGGCTGAAATCGCCAAGGCCGAAAAGGCCGCCAACCTTTCCGACGACGCGCTCGACGCGGCCCTGCCGCTGATCAAGCAGGGCGGCGACGAAGCGCTGATCCTTGCCGCCATGCAGGGCGCGGTGTTTGCCGGCGGCGGCGACTATCCGGCCAATGAATTCATCATCGGCTCGGGCATCGACGCGCTGCTCTGCCGCTACAAGGCCGGGCGCCGCAAGCTGACCAAGAACGATCAGCTGACGCTCGAATGGGCCGGCGTGTTCCATCACTATCACGCGCCGATGATGCGCACCGTGCTGACCGGCAAGGCGTCGAAGCGCCATCAGGAGCTGTTCGACGCCGCCCGCGCGGCTCTTCTGGCGGTCGAGAAGGCGATGACGCCCGGCAACACCTTCGGCGACGTCTTCGACGCGCATGCCCGCACGCTGGAGGCGCACAGCCTGACCAAGCATCGGTTGAACGCCTGCGGCTATTCCGTCGGCGCCCGCTTCACCCCGTCCTGGATGGATATGCCGATGTTCTACCAGGGCAATCCCGAGCCGATCGCGCCCAACATGACATTGTTCGCGCACATGATCATCATGGACTCCGAAACCGAGACGGCGATGACGCTTGGCCGCACCTACCTGACCACCGAATCCCAGCCGAAGCCGCTTTCACGCCATGATCTCGACTTGATCGTACAGTGAATCCATAATGGTTGGTCCACGCGGGGGCGTTCGCGACTAAGGAGTTTTCGGGCAGATGAGACGATCGCATGTGACGACCGTGTCATTGCTCGCAGCGCTTGTGCTGGCCGCTTGCACCAATGCCAAGGACGTCCTTGAGCCGTCCGCCATCACGCCGCCGGCAGCCTCGGCCCAACCGGCTCAGCCCTTGGCTGCCCCGGGCATCGCGCCCGCCGCCACACCAGCGCCGGTCGTCGGCGCCACGACACCCGCCAACCCCGCGCAGAGCGCCGCCGCTTTGTCGAAGACCCGGCTGCAGATCGCGCCGATCGTCGGCGCCTCCGTGGAAGCGGCAACGCCGCTGACGGCCGAACTGCAGACACGCGCCAAGCAGCGCGGCATCACCCTTGCCGGCAGCGCCGACCAAGCCGCCACCCATGTGCTGAAGGGCTACTTCTCGACGATGACGGAAGGCAAGGACACCACCGTTATCTATGTCTGGGACGTCTATGACCCCGCCGGCAACCGGCTACACCGCATCAATGGCCAGCAGAAGGCGCCCTCGGTCAATGCCGCCGAAGGCTGGCCCGCGGTTGCACCCGCTACCATGCAGGCGATCGCCGACCAGACGATCGACCAGTTCGCGGCCTGGCTCGGCGGCAGCGCCGGCTGATCCGCCTGTTACCGGCTTCCGTTCACTGTTGACGTTTTTGAGATTAGCCGGCGGATTCCCGTCAACGAGGCTTGCAATACCGGCACGGCTCGCTACAAGCCCGATTAAGAGGACCTCCCCATCCTTCGCCAGGAACGGTGCATGAAGCTTTTCGCGGGCAATTCCAACCGGGTGCTGGCCGAAGCGGTCGCCCGCTATCTCAATGTCCCGCTGGGCAAGGCCAGCGTCAGACGCTTCGCCGATCAGGAAATCTTCGTCGAAATCCAGGAAAACGTGCGCGGCGAGGATGTCTTCATCCTGCAGTCGACCTCGTTCCCGACCAACGATCATCTGATGGAACTGCTCATCATGATCGATGCCTTCATGCGCTCGTCGGCCAAGCGCATCACCGCGGTCATCCCATATTTCGGTTACGCCAGGCAGGATCGCCGGGCCTCGGGCCGCACACCGATCTCGGCCAAGCTGGTCGCCAACATGATCACCCGCGCCGGCGTCGACCGCGTCTTGACGCTCGACCTCCATGCCGGCCAGATCCAGGGTTTTTTCGACATTCCGACCGACAATCTGTTCTCGGTGCCGGTGATGGCCCGCGACGTGAAGGCAAAATACAAACAGCTTGCCAATGTCGTCGTCGTCTCGCCCGACATCGGCGGCGTGGTGCGCGCCCGCGCGCTCGCCAAACGCTTCGACGCACAACTGGCCATCGTCGACAAGCGCCGCGAACGTCCCGGTGAATCCGAAGTGATGAACATCATCGGCGCGGTCGCCGGCAAGGATTGCCTGCTGATCGACGACATCGTCGATTCCGGCGGCACGCTGTGCAATGCCGCCGATGCGCTGCTCGCCAACGGCGCTACCAGCGTCACCGCCTATATCACCCACGGCGTGCTGTCGGGCGGTGCGGTCGCCCGGATCAGCGGCTCGAAGCTGCAGGAACTGGTGATCACCGATTCCATCCAGCCGACGCAAGGCGTGCTCGACGCCCCGAATATCCGCGTCATCTCCATCGCCGACCTGATGGGCGAGGCGATTTCGCGCACAGCGACCGAAGAGTCCGTGTCGAGCCTGTTCGATTAATCCATGTTGCCCAAAAGCGTGCCCACGGGCCTAGCTCGGGGGTAATCTCGTTTTTGGAATCTGCCCCAAACCGTCGTGGAAGGAGCGCAGCTGATGCGCAATCGAATCAAGGCTGCAGGCATCGCAGGAATGCTTCTCGCAATCGGCATCGCCAGCGCGGCCTATGCGCCGACAATCGCTCCGGTTTCGACCGCGCAGGCGCAAACGGAATATCTTCCCACCGAAAAGGATTTCATCGGCAAATGGAGCATCGCAGGGTCCGCAATCCGGCCACCGCGTGATCTGAAAGAGCCGGCGAAGCCCGACCAGGAAGCGGCTGCGACCGAATTTCAGCAGACTGTGACCGCCTTTTATGGCGCCTTCGACTATCTGGAGATCACGGCGGACGGCCGCTACAATTTTCACCAACCGGGTGACCCGGCATCGGGGCCTTGCGTCTGGTGCGGGACATGGTCGTTCAAGAACGATTCCCTGTGGCTCGAACTGGACACGGCGCCTAGGCTCGACATCTACGCCGAGGGCGGCGACATGCAGATGACCTACACGGCCGAGCCTGAAGAGACGTCACGATACAAATGGCTTGTTTTCAGCTGGACCAAGGCTGATTGAACTGAGGGGTGAGGCGTTCTCGCGCACGCCAACCGAAGCATCGGTGTCAAGCCCGATCTCCTGAGGCGGGCAGTCAGTCCATGGTTGCATTGTGCGAGGAGTTCACCATGGCCATACTGCCCCTCCAATCAACGGAGGAGTAGCAGATGCGGCGTAGGACTTTGCTCGGGCTCGCGGTTTCCATCGCAGCCACCCTTTCAGCACCGGCGGCCTGGGCCGCCGATTTTCCGGACCGGACCATCACCATGGTTGTCCCCTTTTCCGCCGGTGGCTCGACGGATCTGGTCGCGCGCCTGGTCGCCAACAAGATGTCCGAAAAGCTCGGCCAGCAGATTGTCGTCGAAAATGTCGGCGGCGCCGGGGGCAGCATCGGCGCGGCCCAGGTCGCCCGGGCCGAACCGGACGGCTACACGATCCTGATGGGCACGGTCGCAACCCACGCGCTCAACCCGCTGATCCTGAAGACAAAGCCCTACGATGCGGAGAAGGATTTTGCGCCGATATCGTTGCTCGTGCTGGTGCCAAACGTCCTGGTCGTGAACCCTGAATTCCCTGCCAAGGACGTCAAGGAACTGATCGAGATGCTGAAGAAGGACCCGGACAAATATGCCTACGCCTCATCAGGCAATGGCACCCCGCTCCATCTCTCCGGCGAGCTTTTCAAGACGATGGCCGGCGTCAGTATGCAGCACATTCCCTACAAGGGCGCCGGACCGGCCTTGAACGACGTTATCGGCAATCAGGTGCCGATGATGTTCGACAACCTCCCCTCTTCATCGGGCCATATCAAGAGCGGGACGCTGAGAGCGCTTGGCGTCACCACCAAGGAGCGCGTTCCCTCCTTCCCCGACATACCGGCCATTGCCGAAACCATTCCCGGCTATGAAACCTACAGCTGGAACGCTCTGTTCGCGCCCGCAGGCACGCCGCCGGAGGTCGTCGCCGTTCTTCAGAAGGCGGCAGTTGAAGCCCTGAAAGACCCTGATGTGATCGCCCGCATGGCCCAGTTCAGCGCCTCGATCGTGGCCTCCACCCCGGAAGAGCTTGGAGTGCATGTGAAGGCCGAACTCGCCAAATGGGAACCGATCGTCAAGGCCAGCGGCGTTCAGCTGGACTAGGGCCTACGGCAAAGTACTGCGGGCTTTTCCTGGCGCTACGGCGCCGGGGCCTCAAGTCGAGGCTGAGCCCGCCGCATGCCTTCGTCGCGGGCGCCGCGCATATAGCCGCGCGGCGAGGCGCCGAGCATGCGCTTGAACATGGTTATGAATGCCGGCACGCTGTCATAACCGAGGTCGAGCGCCACCCTGGTGATCGGCTCGCCATCGGCGAGCCTGGGCAGGGCCGCAAACAGGCAGGCCTGCTGGCGCCAAGTCGACAAGGACAGTCCGGTCTGGCGCTGGAAGGCGCGGGTGAACGAACGGCGGCTCATGCCTGCGGCATCCGCCCACTCGTCGATCGTGGCGTGCGGCGAAGGTGCCGCGACAAAGCGTCGGCAGAGCGCCGCCAGCTTCGGGTCGGACGGGAACGGCAGCCCGAGCGGCCGTTCCGGCAAGGTCGGGATCTCGTGCAGCAACAGGTTCATGATCAGCCCGCCGCGGCCTTCCAGTTCGCCGCCTTGCGGCAGCTTTTCCGATTCGACGATCAGGCTGTGCATCAGCTCGGTGATGCCGACGACGCGCAAACCTTCCGGCAGGCCGGGGATAGCGCCCGGCATGACATAGACCGAGCGCATCGAGACATCGCCCAGCATTTCGACAGAATGCTCGGTGCCGGCCGGTATCCACATTGCGTGGTCGGGCGGCACCATCCAGCGCCCGTACCTGGTCGTCACCAGCACGACACCGACCAGCGCATGCAGCAGCTGGCTGCGGCTGTGGCGGTGTTGCGGCACGAGGTAACCGTCGGGATATTCGGTCGGCAAAGCCACCGCCGGCCCGGAAACCTCCTCCAGCCACTGCCAGCGGCTTTCGTGCAATCGGCCGAGATCGGCATTGCCGGCGCGGAAGATGTCCCTGCCATGTGGCATCGGCTATGGCCCACTTGCGAAACTATTGGACCAAACCACGAAAGAAGTCGCCTCGCAAGCGGCTTATAAGGCAGCCATCCCCAAGGCGCTCCGCAGGGGCGTCGCCCAAGCGCTTCAGACGAGCGTCCTTAAGGCGGTCCGCGGGAGCGGCCGCCAAGCCTGCCCGCGGGCAAACACCCGCCAAAAAGACCTCGGAGCCTGCCTTGACCGATACGACAGCCACCAGCATTGCACCGCAGCCAAGCGCCAGCCTCCCTTCAGCCCAGGTGACCGCCTTCACCGTCATTCTGGCGGTGAGCTTTTGCCACGGCATCAACGACATCATGCAATCGCTGCTGCCGGCGATCTATCCGCTGCTGAAAGAGAATTACGGTCTCGATTTCTGGCAGATCGGTCTTCTGACCTTCACCTTCCAGGTCACGGCGTCGCTGCTGCAGCCGGTCATCGGCATGATCACCGACAAGCGGCCAATGCCCTATTCGCTGCCCTACGGCATGGCGTCCTCGCTGATTGGCCTGATCGTTCTGGCCTATGCCGGCCACTATGCGCTGCTTCTGGTCGGCGCCTCGCTGATCGGAATCGGCTCGGCGATCTTCCATCCGGAATCCTCGCGCATTGCCCGCTTTGCCTCCGGCGGCCGCTTTGGCCTGGCGCAATCTTTGTTCCAGGTCGGCGGCAATTTCGGCCAGTCGATGGGGCCGCTGCTCGCTGCCTTCATCGTTGTGCCCTTCGGCCAGACCAGCATTTCATGGTTCGCCGTCGGGTCTCTGATCGGCATCATCGTTTTGTCGCGGGTCGGCGGCTGGTACAGCCGGATGCGCGCCGCGCAGGGCAATCGCAAGGCGGCAAGCTTCGTCTCCCCCTTCCCGCGCAAGAAGGTGATGGGAGCGCTGGCGGTGCTGACGCTGCTGGTGCTGACCAAGAACGCCTACATCGCCTCGCTCTCCAGCTACTACACCTTTTATTCCATCCATAAGTTCGGCGTGTCGGTGCAGATGAGCCAGGTCATGCTGTTCCTGTTCCTCGGCGCCTCGGCGCTGGGCATCCTGCTCGGCGGACCGTTCGGCGACCGCTACGGCCAGAAGGCGATGATCTGGTTCTCGATCGTCGGCGTGCTGCCGTTCACGCTGGCGCTGCCCTACGCCAATTTCGAATGGACGATGGTGCTGACGGTGCTGATCGGCCTGATCCTGTCCTCGGCCTTCTCCAACATCGTCGTGTTTGCGCAGGAGTTGGTGCCGGGACGTGTAGGCACCATCGCCGGGATCTTCTTCGGCTTCGCCTTCGGCATGGGCGGCATTGCAGCCGCCGTGCTCGGCGTCGTCGCCGACATGAAGGGCATCGATTTCGTCTTCCAGATCTGCTCGTATCTGCCGCTGCTCGGCCTGCTGACGGTGTTCCTGCCCAACATGAAGGAAGCCAGGAAGGCGCAAGCGGCGGCCAGATAAAACCGGTCGATTTTGCGGATTTGACGCAGGGCGCGGCATTGCTGCGCCCTCTGTGATTCTTTCACCATGCGCTGGTTGAAAAGCCTGCTAGAGATAGTCATCAACGAAGGCTTGGGGCCTTCGACGTCTCTGGGGGATGACATGCGCAAGATCGTATTGGCCGTATTGGGTGTGCTTCTTGTTACCTTGCCGGCGACGGCACGCATCGTTCCCTTTCCGCCGGGTTTCAAGACGCAGTCCGTCGAAACCAACGGCACCAAACTCTATGTGCGCGTTGGCGGCAAGGGTCCCGCCGTCGTGCTGCTGCACGGCTTTGCCGATACCGGAGACATGTGGGGCGCCGCGGCCATCGCCCTCGCAAAGGACCACACCGTCATCGTGCCGGACCTGCGCGGCATGGGTCTGTCGGCCCACCCGGAAGCGGGCTACGCCAAGAAGAACCAGGCCGTCGACATCGCCGGCGTGTTGGATGCCCTGAAGATCGACAAGGCAGATCTCGTCACCCACGACATCGGCAACATGGTCGGCTATGCGCTCGCCGCTCAGTATCCCAAGCGCATCACCAAATGGGTTATCATCGACGCGCCGCTGCCCGGCATAGGCGACTGGGAAAAGATCAAGCAAAGCCCGCTGCTTTGGCACTTCAACTTCCGCGGCCCTGATATGGAGCGGCTGGTCGCGGGGCGCGAGCGCATCTATCTCGACCGCTTCTACAACGAGTTGTCGGCTGACCCCAAGAAGATCGACGAGGCGACGCGCAGGCACTACGCCAAACTCTATGCCCGCCCGCATGCGATGCATGACGCCTTCGAGCAGTTCAAGGCGTTTGACCAGGACGCGATCGACAACCAGGCGATGCTTGCCGCCGGCGGCAAACTGACCATGCCGGTACTGGCTGTCGGCGGTGAAAAATCCGCTGGCACTACGCAGGCCGATCTCCTGCGGCTTGTTGCGACCGATGTCACGGGCGGCATCGTGCCCGCTTCCGGACACTGGATCATGGAGGAAAACCCCGACGACACCGTCAAACTGATCACTGGTTTTCTCGATAAATAGGCACTGTCCCGCTGACATTTCGACGAAAGCAAATGCACCCGCCCGGCGGCGGGTGCCTTGCCTATCCAACTGGACGATGTCTATTCAACTGAACGATTCTACGCCTTGAAGAACGCCAGCAGGTCGGCGTTGATCACATCGGCGTGCGTGGTCGCCATGCCGTGCGGAAAACCCTTGTAGACCTTGAGCTCGCCCTTTTTGAGGAGCTTGACAGCCAGCAGCGCGGAGTCGGTGATCGGAACGATCTGGTCGTCGTCGCCATGCATGACCAGCACCGGCACGTCGACGGCCTTCAGATCGTCGGTGAAGTCGGTTTCCGAGAACGCCTTGATGCAATCATAATGCGCCTTGGTGCCGCCCATCATGCCCTGGCGCCACCAATTCTCGACGACAGCCTGCGATACCTGGGCGCCGGGGCGGTTGAAGCCGTAGAACGGGCCGGCCGCAATATCGTGGAAAAACTGGGCGCGGTTGGCTGCCTGGGCGGAGCGGAAACCATCGAACACCTCGATCGGCAGGCCACCCGGATTGGCCGCCGTCTTCAGCATGATCGGCGGCACCGCGCCGAGCAGTGCGGCCTTGGCGACACGGCCACCGGAACCGTACTTCGCGACATAGCGGGCCACTTCGCCGCCACCGGTGGAATGGCCGACATGGATCGCGTCCTTGAGGTCGAGATGCGCCGCAAGCTCCGCGACATCAGCGGCGTAGGTGTCCATCTCGTTGCCGGTATCGGTCTGGGTGGAGCGGCCATGGCCGCGCCGGTCATGGGCAATGACGCGATAGCCCTTGGACAGGAAGAACAGCATCTGGGCGTCCCAGTCGTCGCTGCTCAGCGGCCAGCCGTGATGGAAGACGATGGGTTGTCCCGTTCCCCAATCCTTGTAGAAAATTTCGGTGCCGTCCTTGGTGGTGATCGTGCTGCTGCCGGGCTTGGTCATCTCGCTCTCCATTGATTGCTTCCGCGATAATCAATATCGCGATAACCATACGACTAGCGCAGGTCCAAATCCTTGTCTACAGAAAATATGTATCGCGATATCATTTTTCGTGGTACATATTGATGTGCTCAGTCGGCAAAGGAATGCCTCGTGCCTCTCCCGTTGGACAACCAGCTCTGCTTCACGCTTTACGCCACCAGCATGGCAATCAATCGCACCTACAAGCCCATGCTGGACGAGATGGGCATCACCTATCCGCAATATCTCGTGCTGAACGCACTTGCCGAAGCCGGCGGGATGTCGGTCGGCTCGATTGCGCACAGGCTCGCTTTGGAATCGAGCACCATCACGCCGCTGGTGAAGCGCATGGAACAGGCCGGTCTCGTCACCCGCCAGCGCAGCCAGACGGACGAGCGCCAAGTGCAGGTCGACCTGACGCCTGCCGGCCGCGCGCTGCTCGTCCAGTGCAACTGCCTCAACGAAACCCTGATCGAACGCTCGGGCATGACGATGGCTGATCTCGATGCCTTGAATCGGCGGATCCAGGCGCTGCGCGAAGCGTTGAGCAGCAAGCCGGACTAGCTGCCCTACAAACACGCCAGGCTTAATCCTTGCCGGCCAGCCAGCGCACGACGTTGCCCATCAGCTTGCCGTAGAGCGGCCATCCCAAAAAGTCCTGCGACAGCCAGTGTGGGCCGATGTCGGTCGCCCACGCGACGGTGCGGCCACGGCCATGCTCACGAACCGCAAGCAGCGGCCAGTCCGTGCCGCGATAATGGCAGGTCGCCAGAAGCTGGGACGAGCCGTCGCGCCTGAAATCGAGTTTGTTCATGCCGAGGATCGGCGGCAACGGACCCGCGACACCGGCAAGGATCGGATGCGACGCCTGAAGGATCGACGGCTGCAGGCCTTGCGGCACTTCCAGCCCGTCCGAGAATGGCAGGCAGCGCACGGGCAGCACGTCCTCGACCGGGGTGTCGTGGAAACGCGCCGTGCCGAACATGCCCTGGAACCCCATATAGCCTCCGGCCAGCATCAGCCCGCCGCCGCCTTCGACATAGGCCTTGAGGACGTCGAGGCGGTTGACGCCGATGCGCCCGGCGCGGGCCTCCGGCGTGACCAGCAAGGTCAGCGCGCCGACATCGGAGATCACCACCGCCTGGTATTCGGCCAGCGCGTCGAGGTCATACGGAAATTCGGCCGCACAGCGATCGCCACCGATCTGCGTCACCGCTATGCCCTCTGCGGCAAGGGCGGCATTGAAGGCCGTCGCGCCATTCACCCATGTCGCACTTGTCAGAACGTCGCCGCCGGCAGCGACCGACGTCGTCGCCGCGAAGGTCTCGCCTGCCAGCAAGAGTTTCATCGTCGCCCTCACGCTTTTCGACTGACAATTGAACGAGCGGGCGCCGGCTTGAACCGGCGCCCGCCGGGCCTTGGGAGGCTTAGAACTTAAACTCGGCCAGGTTTTCCGGCGTCACGATCTTGGCCGGGCCAAGGATCAGTTCGCCGCTGGCCCCGATCGTGTATTCGCCGAGCCTGCCCGCCGTGAACTTCTCACCTTCCTTGCCGGTGATCTTGCACTGCGCCAGCGCCTGGGCCGCCTGATAGGTCAGGTAGCCGAGATCGGTGACATTCCACCAGATATCCTGGGCAGCGCCATCCTTGATGTATTTCGAAATCAAAGTGGCCGGCGCAAGGCCGGTCAGCTTGACCTTGCCGATCATGCCGGCTTCCTCGAGTGCGCGCGCGGCCGCCGGAAGGCCAATGCCTGCCGGCACGATGATCACCTTGAGATCCGGAAACGCCTGCACCAGCGCCAAGGCCTGCTGCTGGTTGACCTGCTCGCTCTCCTCGCCATAGGCGACCTGCACCAGTTTCATCTTGGCGTATTTCGGCTCTGCCGCCATCTTCGCCTTCATGAAGTCGATCCAGGCGTTCTGGTTGGTCGCCGTCGGCGTCGACGACAGGATGGCGAACTCGCCTTCGCCGCCGCTGAGGTTGAATGCGCTTTCCAGCATCATTTCGGCCAGACTGTCGCCCTTCACCTGGTTCACGAACACCGCGCGCGCATCGGCCGCGACGTCGGAATCGTACGATATCACCCGGACGCCTTGCTGAACGGCGCGCTTCAGCGCAGGCGCAACCGCATTGGCGTCGTTGCCGGCGATAGCGATGACCCCGACCTTCTGCGACACCAGGCTGTTGATGAATTCGATCTGTGCCTCGGCCGTCGCCTGCGATGGGGCAACCTGGGTGGCGGTGCCGCCAATTTCCTTCGCAGCCTCCTCGGCGCCGCCGAAAGCCACCTTGAAGTAGGGATCGGTGTCGAGCTTGGGCAGGAAGCCGACCGTTACAGGTTCCTTGGCGCATTCCTGGCTGTATGCCAGCGAGGCCGGCGCAAGCAGAACCGCGGATGCGAGCAGGGCTATTCTAAACGCTTTCATTGTGTCTCCTCCGTCAGAATTCGGGCTTGAAGAAAGGGGCCCGAGATCACCCCTTGGTTTCGCGCAGGACGCGCGATCTTGACAGCCGCTCCTCCAGGGAGCGCCAGTAGTTGGAGACCAGCAGCGAGCCGATCAGGAGCAGGCCGATGATCATGCCTTGGGCGTCGCCGCCGATCTGGTTGAGCGCCAGCACGTTGCGGATGATGGCAATCAAGAGCAGCGCCAGCATGACGCCGGTGAGCCGCCCCTTGCCGCCAAAGACACTGACGCCGCCGAGCAGCACGATGGTGATGACGTCGAGCTCCATGCCGAGCGCATTGTTGGCACGGGCATTGGAAAGGCGCGCGGTGTAGACGATGCCGGCGATGGCCGCGACGACACCGGAGACGACGAATAGCCTCAGCACCATCTTGCGCGTGTCGATGCCGGAATAGCGCGCCACTTTCGGACTGCCGCCGAGCGCGTAGATGCGCTTGCCGGTCGGCGTCTTCTGCAGCACCACCGCGAAGATCGGCGCCAGCAGCAGGAACGGCACGATGGTCCACGGGATTTGTGTGCCCGGCAGATTGCTGATGCCGAAATCGACAACCGCCGGCGGCAATATGTTGACCGAACCGGTGCCGAGCAGGATGTAGCCAATGCCCCGATAGAGCGCCATGGTGCCGAGCGTCACCACCAGCGACTGCAACCCGAGGCCCGACACCAGATAGCCGTTGAAGGCGCCGAGCAGGCCGCCGAAGACGAGCGTCAGCGGAATGGCGGCCAGCGTCGGCACGCCAGCCTGGACAAGCAGGCCAAAAATCACGGATGTCAACGCCAGCACCGAGGCGATCGACAGGTCGATCTCACGGGTGATGATGAGCAGCGTCATCGGCAGGATCAGCAACGCCTTTTCCGAGGCGCTTGCGGCCAATTGCGAGAGGTTGAAGCCGGAGACGAAATTCGGCACGAAGACCGCCGCATAGATGAAGACGGCGAGGCAGGCGGTCGCCAGCAGCAGATCCCAGAAGTCGATCGAGCGGATAAACTTTCTCATCTCGCCCTCGCCTGTCTTGCCTGTTCGGCACGCCGCACGATGAAGGTGTCGATGCCGATGGCAACCAGGATCACCAGGCCATAGACGCCCTGCAGCCAGAGCGGGTCGACACGCACCAGCGTCAGCCCGTTCTTGATGACCAAGAGAGTGAGCGCGCCAAGGATGATGCCGAGCAGCGTGCCCGAGCCGCCGCGGATGGCGACGCCGCCGACCACCGCAGAGGCGATCACCGTGAGTTCGAAGCCGAGCGCGACGCGGGCATCGATGGTGGCGTAGCGCGAAGCCCACAGGGCGCCGCACAGGCCGCCTAGCAGGCCGGCCATGCCGAAGGCCAGCAGGATGCGCCGGTCGACCGGAATGCCGATCAGCCTTGCGCCGTCCGGGTTGGAACCGGTGGCAAACAGCTCGCGCCCGGTTGCGGTGCGATAGAGCAGCACATAGCCGGCGCACAGGATGACAATAGCGATGATGACGATCAGCGGCACGCCTGCGATCTTCAGCCCGGTCATGTCGAGCCAGGCTTGCGTGACTTCGTCGGCGCTGACCTGGTCGCCCGCCGCCCAGATCGAGTTGAAACCGCGGAAGATCGACATCGAAGCCAGCGTAACGACGATGGCCGGGATCTTTCCCCTGGTAACGACAAGGCCGTTGAGCAGTCCGGCAAAGCCGCCGACCGCGCAGGCGGTGATCAGGCCGATGCCGATGTCCAATCCGGGATAGGCCTGAACCATGCTGGCCGCCATATAGGCGGAGAGGCCGATCACAGCTGCGATCGACAGGTCGATGTTGCGGGTGATCAGCACCAGCATCTGCGCCAGTGCGGCGACAATCAGCAAGGCCGCGTCCATCGACACGGCGGTGAGGTTCGCCGCGCTCACCATGCGCGGGTTGATGATGGTGACCGGAATGGCGACGGCGAGCATCGCCGCAAGCAGGCCGAATTCCCGCCGCTTCAGAAAATCGAACGGTCCTTTTGCCTTTTCCTCCTCGGCGGCGCGTTCTATCTGCGCTGCCTGGCCGGCACGTTCATCGGTCCTGGTCGCCGCTTCCAGTACCTTTTCCTGCGTGGCTTGTCCGCGCGAAAACTCGGCAGTCTGGCGGCCTTCGCGCAGCACGATAATGCGGTCGCACATGCCGATCAGCTCGGGCATCTCTGACGAGATCAAAAGGATCGCCATGCCTTGCGCGGCAAGGTCAGCGATCATTGCATGCACTTCCGCCTTGGTACCGACATCGATGCCTTGCGTCGGCTCGTCGAGGATGAGCACGCGCGGCTCGGTGCGCAGCCACTTGGCCAGCACCACCTTCTGCTGGTTGCCGCCGGATAACTCTTTCACCGGCTGCCCGTAGCCGGAAAAGCGCAGCTTCATGCGCTTCAGCCAGTCCGCCACCAGACCGATGGCGCGGTCGGTGCCGTAGAGACCGCGTTGTGCGGCCTTGTCAAGAACAGGTAGCACCGCATTGTCGAGGATGGAGAAATCCATCACCAGGCTCTGGCCCATGCGATCTTCCGACACATAGGCGATGCGCGCATCCATGGCGTCGCGCGCCGAGGCGAACTGCACGGGCTTGCCGTCGATCAGGATTTCGCCGGCGTCGGGCCGGTCGATACCGAACAGCACGCGCGCAATCTCGGTGCGTCCGCTGCCGACCAGACCGCCAAGGCCGAGCACCTCGCCGGCGTGAAGCTTGAGGTCGATATCGGCAAACCCGCCGGCGCGCGAAAGTCCCTTCCCCTCCAGCACCAGCGCGTCTGAGGCATGGCGCCGTTCGGGATAGAGGTCGGTGACTTCGCGGCCGACCATCATGCTGATGGCGGCAGCGCGGCCAAGCTCGGCTTTCGGCTTGACGCCGATCAGGCGCCCGTCACGCAGCACCGCGATGCGGTCGGCGATGCGGAAGATTTCATCCATGCGGTGGCCGACGAACATCATCGCCACGCCGTGCAGCCTGAGATCGGCAACGACGGAAAACAGCCGCTCGACCTCGCGTTGCGACAATGCGGCCGTGGGCTCGTCCATGATCAGCACGCGGGCATCCAGCGACAGCGCGCGGGCGATCTCGACCAGTTGTTGTTCAGAGGTGCGCAGTGTTCCCAGCCGCGTTGCCGCCGGCACGTCGAGCCCGACGGTGGCCAGCACCTTGCGGGCGCCGGCCAGCATGGCGGCATTGTCGATGCCGCCGAAGCGGTCGCGCGGCATGTGGCCGAGATAGATGTTCTCCGCCACCGACAGATCGGGAAACAGGCCAGGATGCTGGTGCATGACCGCAATGCCGGCCGCCTGCGCGTCGTGCGGCGAATGGAAGACGGCTGATTTGCCGTCAACCTCGACATGACCGCTGGTGGGAGAATGCACGCCGGCCAGAAGCTTCACGCAGGTGCTCTTGCCGGCGCCGTTTTCGCCAAGCAGCGCCAGCACCTCGCCGGAGCGCAATTCGAAGGAGGCGTCCTTGAGCGCAATCGTGCCGCCGAAAGCCTTCGTCGCCTGAACCAGGGCAACAGGAACAGCCCGCACCACCGCAGAGTCGGCTTCGCTTTGTGTGCCCGAGTGCAGCACGTCTCCTCCCTGACTAGTTATTTTTTCAATTTGCTATATTAAATAGCGCAAAGGCGCAACGGCAAAATTGACTTCCATGGTTCCGACGCGCACTGTCGCCGCCAACATAGGCACCGCAGGGTGCGCTCGGCCGCAGGTGGTTTGCGGGCTTCGCGCCGGGAACGGGACATTTGGGGAGTGTGCGGGTTTTGTCAGGGAGAGGCAGCAATTCTGTCAAAGTTCGGCACTATAATGAGCGTTTCGTGCTCGACGCCATCCGTCGCCTCAAGGAAGCCTCCAAGTCCGATCTGGCGCGCGCGGCAAGCCTGACGCCGGCGGCCGTCGCTGCCATCGTCGACGGCCTGGAATCTTCCGGATTCGTAAAGCAAGTGGGAAAAAGGTTCGGGCAGCGCGGTTCGCCCTCCACGCTGTACCGGCTGACGCCGGAGCGCATCTACAGCGTCGGCATCAAGATCGGCCGGCGTGCGCTTGAAGCCGTTCTGGTCGACTTCGCCGGTGAAATCCGCGCAAGAGAGTCGCACGAATACCGCTTCCCCGATCCTGATTTGGTGCTGAAGGCCGGCAACATGGCGCTGGCCACCTTCGAAAAGCTGGTGGATGGGCTTGGCGATGCCAGCATCGTCGGCGTCGGCATTGCCTCACCCTATTTCCTCGGCGGCTGGAGCGAGGAACTCGGCTTTCCCGACGATCTCGGCAGCCGCTGGGAGGCGATCGACCTGACGACATGCTTTGCCACGCCGGCGAAGACGCCGGTGTTCGTGGAAAACGACGCCACGTCGGCGGCGCTGGCCGAACTTGTCCAGGGCGCCGGCGCCCGCTTTCGCGATTTCATGCACATCTCGATCGACACTTTTGTCGGCGGCGGCCTGGTGCAAGGCGGCAGGGTCCATACCGGGCCGCATGGCAACAGCGCTGCCCTCGGACCCTTGCCGGTCTCGCCCTCAAGCCTCGATTCGGTGGCGGCGAAGCCTGCGCGCTACCAGAGCTTGCTGCATCGCGCCTCGATCTATGTGCTGGTCAATCACCTGAGGTCGCGCGGCGTGGTGATCAATCGTGTGCGGGAACTCGATCCGTTGCCAGCCGAAGCGCGCGTGCCGCTGTTCGAATGGATCGACGATTGTGCGAGCGCGCTGGTCGAGGCGATCATCGCCATCACCTCCATCATCGACATCGAGGCCATCGTTCTCGACTCGATCCTGCCCAGGCCGATCCATCTCGAACTGCTGGCAAGGGTGCAGACCCAGTTCAACCAGGCCAGCGCAATCGGCATCGTGGCGCCGGAGATCGTGTCGGGGCAATTCGGCCCTGAGGCCTCCTCGATCGGCGCTGCCATGCTGCCGTTCTCGGCGCTGCTGGCGCCCGACAGCGGCGTGCTCATGATCGGCAAGGACCGGACGAAACTGCTGAGCGCTCTGTCCACGCTCGGTGGCGCCAAGGGAAACGGATCAAATCCGTTCACCGACCTGCCGGCCTGAGCGCAATGCGGCGCGCCCAACGCAGGCATCGGCCGCCCTTGCCCGCCATGGCTTGCACGCCTGCCCGCCTTCCGCTATAGAGCCGCCACCCGCGTAGACACCCTTGGAGGCAACGCGGCGGAAGGCTGCCTTCCCTTGTGATTCCGAACAAAGCTCCGCGTATGCGGTTTCTGGCATTCGGACATCCAGGCCTGGCGGCTTTCGACGTTTACGGTCCAGGCACACTGCCACCGCAAACGCTCCATAAAACGCGAAAGGAAATGCCATGAGCCACGATACTTACGAGCTCAAGGCCGAAGCGCGCGAACAGGTCGGTAAGGGGTCCGCCCGTGCAGTTCGCCGCAACGGTAAAGTGCCTGCAGTTATCTACGGCGACAGACAGCCTCCCCTGGCGATTGCGCTGAACTACAAGGACGTCTTCTACAAAATCCATGGCGGCGGGTTTTTGACCACGATCGCCACGATCGATGTCGACGGCAAGAAAATCCAGGTTCTGCCCAAGGATTTCCAGCTCGACCCGGTCAAGGATTTCCCGGTCCATGTCGACTTCCTGCGCATCGGCAAGGACACCGAGGTCAACGTCGACGTGCCCGTGCACTTCATCAATGAAGACAAGTCGCCCGGCATCAAGCGCGGCGGCGTGCTCAACATCGTGCGTCATGAAGTCGAGTTCCACTGCCCGGCCAATGCGATCCCGGAATTCATCACCGTCGATCTCACCGGCGCCGACATTGGCGATTCGATCCACATCTCGGCGGTTACCTTGCCGGCCGGCGTCAAGCCGGTGATCTCCGATCGCGATTTCACCATCGCGACCATTGCCGGCTCCTCGGCGATGAAGCCGGAGACGGAAGAGACGGCGGAAGCGGCAGCCCCCGAAGCGGCGGCTCCTGCTGCCGAAGAGAAGTAATTTTCGGGCCCGGAGTTCACGATGCTTGTCTTTGCAGGCCTCGGCAATCCGGGCGCGAAATACGCTGATAACCGGCACAATGTCGGCTTCATGGCGGCGGACGCAATTGCCCGCCGCCATTCGTTTTCGCCCTGGTCGAAGAAGTTCCAGGGCCTGATCGCCGAAGGCACGATTGCCGGCGAAAAGATTCTCCTGATCAAGCCGCAGACCTTCATGAACCTGTCGGGACAGCCGGTCGGCGAAGCCCTGCGCTTCTACAAGCTCGGCCCCGAGGCGCTGACCGTCTTCTACGACGAGATCGACCTGCCGGCCGGCAAATTGCGGGTCAAGGTCGGCGGTGGCGCCGGCGGACACAACGGCATCCGTTCGCTCGACCAGCATGTCGGCAAGAACTTTCGCCGCGTGCGCATCGGCGTCGGCCATCCCGGCGTCCGGGAAATGGTGCAGTCCCATGTGCTCGGCGATTTCGCCAAGGCTGACCGCGAATGGCTGGACGTGCTGCTCGACACCATCGCCGACGATGCCGGGCTGCTGGCCAAGGGCGACGACAGTTCCTTCATGAACCGGGTGACGCTGGCCTTGCGCGACAAGCTAACGCCAACCGGCGACGACGACCGGCCGCCGCCCAAGGCGCCGAAGGCTGAAGGTCCAAAGGCTCAAAGCCACATCCGCCAGGCACGGCCACAGCAGGCGCCGGCCAAGCTGCCGGAAAGCGGCCCTATGGCCGCCATGCTGAAGAAACTGTTCGGCAAGAAGGACTGAGCGTCGATAGGATCGGGACCGCGGGGCTTGACGTTGCTCACCCCTATCGCCCATAGCCCTCATCAAATTTCTAGTTTCCCGATAGGACCGGACACATGGGTTTCAAATGCGGCATCGTTGGCTTGCCCAACGTCGGCAAGTCGACGCTTTTCAACGCATTGACCAGGACGGCGGCGGCGCAGGCCGCCAACTATCCGTTCTGCACCATCGAACCGAACACCGGCGAGGTGGCGGTGCCTGATCCGCGGCTGCAGAAGATCGCCGCGATCGCCAAGTCTAAGGAGATCATCCCGACCCGCATCTCCTTCGTCGACATCGCCGGCCTGGTGCGCGGCGCCTCCAAGGGCGAAGGGCTGGGCAACCAGTTCCTCGCCAACATCCGTGAGGTCGACGCCATCGTGCATGTGCTGCGCTGTTTCGAGGATGACGACATCACCCATGTCGAGGGCAAGATCGACCCTGTCGCCGACGCCGATACGGTCGAGACCGAGCTGATGCTCGCCGACCTCGACAGCCTCGAGCGCCGCATCGTGCAGATCCGCAAGCGCGCCGGCAGCAAGGACAAGGAAGCAACCACCGTGCTGCCGATGATGGAGGCCGCACTCGAGCTCCTCCAGGCCGGCAAGCCGACCCGCATCCTGCTCAACGGCATTTCAGCGGAAGACCTGCGCATCCTGCAGGGACTGAACCTCTTGACCTCGCACCCCGTGCTCTATGTATGCAACGTCGCCGAAGCCGACGCCGCCACCGGCAACGAGCACACCAGGGCCGTGGAAAAGATGGCGACCGCCCAAGGCGCCGGCACCGTGGTGATCTCGGCCGCGATCGAGGCCGAAGTCGCCCAGCTCTCGGACGAGGAAGAGATGGAGTTCCTGTCCTCGCTCGGGCTCGACGAGCCTGGCCTCAACAAGGTCATCCGCGCCGGCTATGATCTGTTGCATCTCATCACCTATTTCACCGCCGGGCCGAAGGAGACGCGCGCCTGGACGATCCACAAGGGCGACAAGGCCCCGCAGGCGGCCGGCGTCATCCACACCGATTTCGAGCGCGGCTTCATCCGCGCGCAGACCATCGCCTACAACGACTACATCACACTGGGCGGCGAAGTGGCGGCCAAGGAAGCCGGCAAGGCGCGCGACGAAGGCAAGGAATATGTCGTCCAGGACGGCGACGTCCTGCTGTTCAAGTTCAACACCTGAGACGCCGAGGCATCTCGCGGCTCGCGCGCTGACGGCGGCCGATCATGGCTTCGTCAAGTGGAGGAGCCGGCATGCCGCTTCGCTTGACTGCCCTTGGCACCGGGTCTATGGCCGTTTGCATGCGACTTGGCCGTCCCCGTGGGAACGGCGGCGCGTGCAAGACCCATCGCTATTAAACGAAACCTTGGGCTCAACCAACGGAGACCGGCGATGATCAAGGCCTTCGTCGTCGACAATGATCGCCTGCGCCTCGCCGACGATCTCGTGGCCAATGGCGATCAGGTCGTCTGGGCCGACCTTCTCAACCCGACCAAGGAAGAAGAAACAACGATCGAGACCTGGCTCGGTGTTGCCATCCCGACGCGCGAGGAGATGGAGGAGATCGAGATTTCGAGCCGCCTCTACATCGAGGACGGCGCCTACTTCATGACCGCCACCTTGCCGGCGCAGACCGAAATCGATGATCCCTTGATGTCACCGGTTACCTTTGTGCTTGCCGGCCCGAGACTGGTCACCATCCGCTATCATGAGCCGAAGGCGTTCAAGACCTTTCCGCTGCGCGCCGAGAAGGTGGCGACAGGCTGCACCACCGGCAACACCATCCTGATCGGCCTGCTGGAGGCGATCGTCGATCGCCTAGCCGATATTCTCGAACGCGCCGGCCGTGACATCGAGACGATCTCGCGCGACATCTTCGAGGCGCGGTCGACCAAGGTGAACAAGCGCAATCGCGATTTCCAGGAACTGCTCAAGGCCATAGGCCGCAAGGAAGACATTGCCTCCTCGATCCGCGACAGCCTGATCTCGCTGCAGCGCCTCACCGGCTTCCTTGCCCACGTCGCGACCCAGATCAAGATGAGCAAGGACGTCCGCGCCCGCATCAAGACAGTATCGCGCGACGTGCTGTCGCTCGCCGACCACGCCACCTTCCTGTCGCAGAAGATCTCGTTCCTGCTCGACGCGACGCTCGGCATGATCTCGATCGAGCAGAACGCCATAATCAAGATCTTCTCGGTCGCCGCCGTCATCTTCCTGCCGCCGACGCTGGTAGCTTCGATCTACGGCATGAATTTCGACGTCATCCCGGAGCTGAAATGGGAGCTCGGCTATCCCTTCGCCATCGGCCTGATGATCCTGTCGGCGATCCTCCCCTTCTGGTATTTCCGCCGCCGCGGCTGGTTGTAGGCCCAATAGAATTCGCTTGACCAAACGCCGCCCGGACGGCATCCGGATGCCCGGTGATCGTACAACCGGATTGGGATCATGACCGCAAAAAGCTGGGCCTACGAGGATTTCACCGAGGGCGCATCGATCGACCTCGGCGCCAAGCAGGTGAGTGCGGCCGAAATCATCGAATTCGCCACCGAATTCGACCCGCAGCCGATGCATCTCGACGAAGCCGCCGGCAAGGCCAGCATCCTTGGCGGCTTGGCCGCCTCCGGCTGGCACACCTGCGCGATCTTCATGCGCATGCTGTGCGACGCCTTCCTGCTCGACTCGACCGCGCAAGGCGCGCCCGGCATCGACCAGGTCAAATGGAAGAAGCCGGTGCTGGCCGGCGACACACTGGCCGGCAGCACCAGCGTGCTTGCCAGGCGCCTGTCGAAATCCAGGCCTCAGCTCGGCCTCGTCACCTTGCGCAGCGAACTGTTCAACCAGCGCGGTGAAAGCGTCTTCGAACTTGAGAACACTGTCATGTTCTTGACCTGCGAGGCCGGCGCATGAGCCTCGACGCGTTCTTCCGCATCGGCGATACCATCAACCTCGGTTCGCACACATTCGAAGCCGAGGCGATCAAGGCGTTCGCCTGCAAATACGATCCACAGGTCTTTCATGTCGACGAGGAGGCCGCAAAGAAAAGCGTGTTCGGCCGCCTCTGCGCCTCAGGCTGGCACACCGCGGCCACCTGGATGAAGCTCAATCTCAAAAATCCTATGGACGCTTCTCAATGGACCGGACCCGGCCCGGTACCAGAATTCGGCCCCTCCCCCGGCTTCAGGAACCTGAAATGGCCAAAGCCGGTCTATGCCGGAGAAACCGTCACCTTCATGCGCACGGCCCTGTCCCACCGCCCGCTCGCCACCCGCCCCGGCTGGCGGCTGCTCGCGCTGCGCTCGGAAGGATTCGATTCTACGGGCGACAAGGTGCTGGAGTTCGACAGCGCGGTGCTGGTGAAGGCTGGGTAGGGGGTAGGTTTTAGGCAGTAGGGATTAGGCAGCAGTGGGTGCTGCTCCTTGCACGGAATGCGGAGCTTCCCTCCCTACTCCCTACTCCCTACTCCCTACTCCCTACTCCCTACTCCCTACTCCCTACTCCCTACTCCCTACTCCCCCTCAAACCCGATCAACGTCCGCACCGGCACGCCCAGCGCTTCGAGCTTCGCCCGTCCGCCGAGATCCGGCAGGTCGATGACGAAGCACGCGGCAAGAATATCGGCGCCGATCTGCCTCAGCAGCTTGACCGCCGCCTCCGCCGTGCCGCCGGTCGCGATCAGGTCGTCAACCAGGATCACCTTCTCGCCCGGCGCAACGCCGTCCTTGTGCATCTCCATCTCGTCCAGCCCGTATTCCAGGCTGTAGGCGACGCGTACCGTCTCGTAAGGCAGCTTGCCCTTCTTGCGGATCGGCACGAAACCGGCCGAAAGCTGGTGCGCGACCGCACCGCCGAGGATGAAGCCGCGTGCCTCGATGCCGGCGATCTTGTCGATCTTCTGCCCGGCATAGGGATGCACCAGCTCGTCGATGGCCCGGCGGAAGGCGCGCGCATTGCCGAGCAAAGTGGTGATGTCGCGAAACAGGATGCCGGGCTTGGGGTAGTCCGGAATGGTGCGGATCGCGGCGAGCAGCGTGTCTTCGAGCGAGGATTTCATGGGTCGAGATTACCTGAAACGGAGGTTGTTGCGCGACAATTGTTCGATCGAACTGCAGCCCATCAGCTTCATGCCGCGCTCGATCTCGACCCGCATCTGCTCCAGCGCCCGCTCGACGCCCGGCTGTCCGGCCGCCGCCAAGGGGAACAGATAGTAGCGGCCCACGCCAACAGCCTTGGCGCCGAGCGACAGCGCCTTCAGCACATGGGTGCCGCGCTGCACGCCGCCATCCATGATGACGTCTATTCTGTCGCCGACGGCATCGACGATCTCGACCAGTTGGTCGAACGCCGCCCGCGAGCCGTCCAGCTGCCGGCCGCCATGGTTGGACAGCACAATGCCGCTGCAGCCGATCTCGACGGCGCGCTTGGCATCCTCCACCGACATGACGCCCTTGAGACAGAACGGACCTCCCCACAGTCTGACCATCTCGGCAACATCGTCCCAGGTCATCGACGGATCGAGCATCTCGGTGAAGTAGCGGCTGATCGACATCGTGCCGCCGCCCATGTCGACATGCTCGTCGAGCTGCGGCAGCTTGAACCCCTCATGGGTGAAATAGTTGATCGCCCAGCCCGGCTTCAGCGCGAACTGCAGCATGCCGGCAAGGTTGAGCTTGAAGGGGATGGCAAAGCCGGTGCGCTTGTCGCGCTCGCGGTTGCCTCCGGTGATGCTGTCGACGGTCAGCATCATCACTTCGACTCCAACCGCTTTCGCCCGCTGCATCATCGCCCGGTTGAGGCCGCGATCCCGGTGGAAATAGAACTGGTAGACCTGCGGGCTGCTGCTGATCTTGCGCGCTTCCTCAAGACTGACAGTGCCGAGCGAGGACACGCCGAACATCGTGCGGAATTTGGCCGAAGCCTTGGCCACCGCGCGCTCGCCTTGATGATGGAACAGCCGCTGCAAGGCGGTCGGCGAGCAATAGACGGGCATGGCCAGCTTCTGGCCCATCACCGTCACCGACATGTCGATCTCGCTTACCCCGCGCAGCACGTTGGGAACGAGGTCGCAGCGCTCGAAGCTCTCGGTGTTGCGGCGATAGGTGACCTCGTCGTCGGCCGCGCCATCGATGTAGTTGAAGATTGGCCCAGGCAACCGCTGCTGGGCCATGCGCCGGAAATCGGAAAAGTTGTGACAGTCGCGTAGCCGCATCATCGATTCCCAGGTGTCTTATCGCCGGCAATCCTTCATCACCGGTCGCGCGTGCATACCAATCACATGGCGCCCTGCCAACGGACTTGTTCGACCAGGCGGGTGGTTGCACCCAAGGCGACAGCCCCCTGCCCGCTTCGGCAAGCAAAAAGGGCGCCCGAAGACGCCCTTTCCGATTTCACAGGGGTAGCGGCGGTTAGTGGGCCACGCCTTCCCATACCTTGCGCTTGGTCAGATACATCAGCGCCCCAAACAGAAGCAGAAACACCAGCACGCGGAAGCCGGTCTTCTTGCGGTCTTCCATATGCGGCTCGGCCGCCCACATCAGGAACGCCGAGACGTCGCGCGAATACTGGTCGATCGTCTGCGGCGAACCGTCATCGTAGGTGACCTGGCCGTCGGAGAGCGGCTTGGGCATCTTCAGCGACACGCCGGACATGAAGTATGGATTATAGTGGGTGCCTTCGGGGATCACCATGCCGGCAGGTGGCGTCTCGTCGTAGCCGGTCAGCAGCGAATGGATGTAGTCCGGGCCGCCCTGCGCATATTGCGTGAATATGTCGAAGACGAAGCGCGGGAAGCCGCGCTCGACGCCGCGGGCCTTGGCCAGCAGCGACATATCCGGTGGGGCAGCGCCGCCGTTGGAAGCGGCAGCCGCCTCCTCATTGGCGAACGGCGCCGGGAAATGGTCGGACGGCTTGCCCGGCCGGTCGAACATGTCGCCGGCATCGTTGGGTCCATCATGGATGGTGTACTCAGCCGACAGGGACTTGATCTGCGCTTCCGAATAGCCGAGGTCCTCCAGCGTGCGGAACGCCACCAAATTCATCGAGTGGCAGGCCGAGCAGACTTCCTTGTAGACCTTCAAGCCACGCTGCAGCTGCGCCTTGTCGTAGGTGCCGAACGGACCGGCAAAAGTCCAGTCCATCTCCTTCGGCTCGTGGATCGGGAAATGCGTCGGTGCCGCCGCGTTGTGCGCCTCTTCAGCGGCGATCGCCACACTGCCGACGGCTCCGATGCCAGCGGCAAACACGCCTAGCAGGGCGAGCGAGGTGAGAATCTTTTTCATGCCAAATCCCCTTAGATTCTCACTCAGCCTTTGGTTTCCGGCGCCGCGGTCGCACCGGCCGGATGTCCCCCTCCGGCACCCTTGTTCTTCTCCAGCACCGCCTCGGTGATCGAATTCGGCAGTCTGCGTGGCGTCTCGATCAGGCCAAGCACCGGCAGGATGACGAGGAAGAAGGCGAAGTAGAACAGTGTCGCCGCTTGAGCGTAGCCAACGTAGTTGCCCGAGACCTCACCTATCAGGAGGGTCAACAGACCGCCGCCTTCCGCCGGCTGCGAGCCAAGCCAGCCAAGCAGGACAGCGTCGGCGACGAACAGCCAGAAGAACAGCTTGTACCAGGGCCGGTAGACCGCCGAGCGCACCTTGGAGGTGTCGAGCCACGGCACCAGGAACAGCATGACGATGGCGCCGAACATGCACAGCACGCCACCGAGCTTGGAGTTGATCGGCCCGATGTTGAAGGTGATCGCGCGCAGGATCGCGTAGAACGGCAGGAAGTACCATTCCGGCACGATGTGGGCCGGCGTCTTCAGCGGGTTGGCGATCGTGTAATTGTCCGGATGGCCGAGAAAGTTCGGCAGGTAGAAGACGAAATAGGCAAAGAAGAACAGGAACACGATCATGCCGAATGCATCCTTGATGGTCGCATAGGGCGTAAAGGCAACGGTGTCGGTCTTCGATTTCACCTCGATGCCGGTCGGGTTCGACTGGCCGACCACATGCAGCGCCCAGACGTGCAGCACGACGACGCCGGCAATCATGAACGGCAGCAAATAGTGCAGCGCAAAGAAGCGGTTGAGCGTCGGGTTGTCGACGGCGAAACCGCCGAGCAGCAGTTCCTGGATCCAGTTTCCGACCAGCGGAATGGCGCTGAAGAAGCCGGTGATGACGGTGGCGCCCCAGAAGCTCATCTGACCCCAGGGCAGCACATAGCCCATGAAGCCGGTCGCCATCATCAGCAGATAGATGATGCAGCCGAGGATCCACAGCAGCTCACGCGGCGCCTTGTAGGAGCCGTAATAAAGCCCGCGGAAGATGTGGATGTAGACAGCGACGAAGAAGAACGAGGCGCCGTTGGAATGCATGTAGCGCAACAGCCAGCCCGAATTGACGTCGCGCATGATCTTCTCGACCGAATTGAAGGCGAGGTTGGTGTCGGCGGTATAGTGCATGGCCAGCACGATACCGGTCAGGATCTGCGCCACCAGCATGATCGTGAGGATGCCGCCGAAGGTCCACGCATAGTTAAGGTTGCGCGGCACCGGATAGGCGATGAAGCTGTCATATACCATGCGCGGCAGCGGCATGCGGGCGTCGAACCAGCGTTCGATACCGGTCTTGGGCGTATAGGTCGAGTGTCCCTCGCTCATCGAATTATCCCCTGCCTCAACCGATGAGGATTTTGGTATCGGAAATGAACTTGAATACCGGCACGGCCATATTTTCCGGCGCCGGGCCTTTGCGGATGCGGCCGGCGGTATCGTACACCGAACCGTGGCACGGGCAGAACCAGCCGCCGAAATCGCCTTCCTGGCCAAGCGGAATGCAGCCCAGATGCGTGCAAACCTGCACCATCACCATCCAGGCTTCCTTGCCGGGCGTGGTGCGGTTGGCGTCGGTCGCCGGCGCATCGGCGGGCAGATTGGCGTTGCGGGCGATAGGATCCTTGAGGTCGGCAAGGTTCACGGCTTCGCCGTCCTTCATCTCCTGCTCGGTGCGATTGCGCACCACGACCGGCTTGCCGCGCCATTTGACAATCAGCGACATGCCAGGCGTCAGCGAGGCGACATCAACCTCGACCGAGGCGAGCGCCAGCGTCGAGGCATCGGGGCGCATCTGGTCGATGAACGGCCAGGCAACGGCGCCTGCGCCAACGACTGCGGCCATGCCGGTGGCGACGTAGAGAAAATCACGACGGTTGGGATCCTGGGTGTCGGTTGCGCTCACGGGTGCCTGATCCTTTCGCCTCTTCCGAGCCGGCGGCCGAGCTTTGTCCCCGCTCCATCGCGCCGGCCCGACAGCGCATGGCGAACAAGCTAGCGAATTCCTCCGGCAGTGGATTTCGGTTTATGCGTGAAGCCCGTTTTTGTCCAGCGGGCTGAAGCCACAAGGGCAGATTGTCGCGGGGACAGAACAGCGCGTCAGTTGGCCATATGCCCAAAGGTCGGCAAAGGCGGCTAAACAACAGGGAAATATCAGCAAATCCGAGGCTCCCCGCCTGTCTCGACAGGACAGGTTGCCGTGATCTAGTCTCGCCGGCATGGCACATATTATCGACCGCGAGACCTGGACCAGGACGCCCGGCCGCTGGCAGGGCGTCCTGCAATGCGGCGCCTACGGCTCCAACTCCTGCCTGATTTTCAACTATCAGGAAGAGATTGGCGGCGGCCCGCGCCTGCACACGCATCCCTATTGTGAAATCTTCATCATCCGGCAAGGCACCGGCCTGTTCACGATCGGCGACCAGCAGATCGAGGCCACGGCCGGCCAGATCCGGCAGCTTCATCACCGAATGGCTGGAATGATCGTTTGCCGGCCGGCGGCTTTCAGCTTGCACCGAGCCTGACCAGCACGGCCCTTGGGATATCGTATTCGCGGATGACCGACTCATGCCGGCGCAGGCCGCAGAGTTCACGCTGGATGAAATAGGCGTGCACCGCTGCGGCAGCCTCCTTGAGCAGCCGCGATCGCTGCTCCTTGTCGTCGTTGTTCTGACGGAGCTTGGCCAGCGTTTCCTCGACCCGTTGGCCGGCACGGCCGAGCGCTGCGGCCTTTTCAGCCAGTATCTCATGGCCGAGGGCGTCGAACGCGGCTTCGGCAGCCGAGGCGCCTAGGGATGGCGGACGCAGTGACATCTCAGCCTCCTTTTCTGTCTTGAGAGAGCATCATGCGGTGCGTGACGAATTCTTCGCTCACCACCGGCTGGAAACCAAGCCGTTCATAGAACCCAAAGGCTTCTTGTGGCGCGCGGGTGTTCAGCACGGCAAAATGCTGACGTGCCCTGTCAATGACGGTCTCGACCAGCATGCGGCCAATGCCGCTGCGGCGGTGACGCGCGCTGACGAACAGGTGCCTGACCCGGCCGTGGTCCCTGCCTTCGAAATAAGGATCGATGTTCAACCCGCACACACCAGCGAGTTCTCGGCCATGCCATGCACCAAACAGCGCCTCGCCTCGTTTCAGGAACTTGTTGCGGCCGCCCGCCCAGCCATCCGCCAGCCGCACCAGCATCCAGTAGCCTTCCAGCCGGCTCTCCTCCTTCAGCGCATCGAAGGCCGGCGCGGTTGGCCGCAGCCGCTTGAGGACGTAGCCGATATCAGGCGACGCTGCCATGCCCTACTCCGCCGGCCGTGTCTCTTCCAGCACGCTTTCCTCGTGGTAGAGGAAGCCGCCGGACTGCCGCTTCCACAGCCGCGCATAGAGCCCGTCGAGCGCCACCAGCTCGTCATGCGTGCCCTGTTCGACGATGCGGCCTCCGTCCAGCACCACAAGACGGTCGAGCGCGGCGATGGTCGACAGCCGGTGCGCTATGGCGATGACCGTCTTGTTCTCCATCAGCCTAGCCAGATTCTCCTGGATCGCCGCCTCGATGTCGGAATCGAGCGCAGAGGTCGCCTCGTCGAGGATCAGGATCGGCGCATCCTTGAGGAAGACGCGGGCGATCGCGACGCGCTGGCGCTGGCCGCCCGACAGTTTCACGCCGCGCTCGCCGACAAAAGCGTCGTAGCCGGTACGGTCCCGGTTGTCGCGCAGGCCCAATATGAACTCGTGCGCCTCGGCCTTCTTCGCCGCCGCGATCACCTCGGCCTCGGTCGCGTCCGGCATGCCGAGCTTGATGTTGTCGCGCAGCGAGCGGTGGAACAGCGCCGTGTCCTGGCTGACCACACCGATATTGGCGCGCAGCGAGTTCTGCGTCACCTCGGCGACGTCTTGCCCGTCGACCAGGATTTTCCCGCTCTCGAGGTCGTAGAGGCGCAAGATGAGGTTGGCGAGCGTCGTCTTGCCCGCACCGGACGGCCCGACCAGCCCGACCTTCTCGCCAGGCTTGACCACAAGGTCGATGCCATTCAGCACGCCAAAACCCTTGCCGTAGTGGAACTCGACATTCTTCACCTCGATGCGGCCGCCGGCGACGACAAGCTCTTTCGCATCCGGCGCATCGACAAGGCCAAGCGGCTGCGAGATCAACGCCTTGGAGTTTTCCAGCACGCCGAGATTTCGCAATATGCCGTTGAGCTGCATCATCACGCGCCCGAGCAGCATGTTGAGCCGCAAGACCAGCGACAGCGTGAACGCGACGGCGCCGACGGTGATCGACCCTTCGACCCAGAGATCGACGGCAAAGCAGCCAATCGCGGTGATCATAATGCCCGACAGCGTCGTCAGCGCCATGCGCACGCCGGTCAGCCGTCGGGTGAAGGGCCGTAGTGCATCGAGATAGATGTCGAAGCCGTTCTTGATGTAGCGGTCGTCGCCGTCGGCCGAGAATAGCTTCAGCGTCTGCACGTTGGAATAGGAATCGATGATGCGCCCATTGATCATCGAGCCAGCTTCAGCCGTGGCCTCGGCATGCCTGCGGATCGAGGGCAGATAGAGCTTGGCCAGCCAGGCGAAAGCGAGGATCCAGATCACCACCAGCACGGCCAGGCGCAGATCCAGCCCGGCGACCAGCGCCAAGGTCGTCACCGTATAGATGAGCATGAACCAGATGACCTCGATGAAGCTCTCCATCAGGTCGCCGGTCGCCTGCCCCGCCTGCCAGACTTTTGTCGCGATACGGCCGGCGAAATCGTTCTGGAAGAAGGTGTAGGACTGGCGCGATACGTGCCGGTGCGCCTGCCAGCGCACCAGATTGTAGAACCCCGGCGTGATCGTCTGTTCGTTGACCAGCGCCGACAGGCCGACGACGATGGTGCGGATGACCAGCACCACTGCGATCATGAAGACAAGCTCAGGCCCGGCGGCGGTCCACAGCGCGTCCCAGCTGCGTTCACCGGGAAGCTGATCGAGAATATCGACCAGCCGCCCGACGAAGTAGAAAAGCCCGGCCTCGATCAGCGGCGCGATGCCGCCGATGACCAGCATGGCGAAGAAGGCGAACTTCGCCTGGCCGACATAGTGCCAGAGGAAGCCGCCGACGCTTGGCGGTGGCCGAAGGTCCGCCGGCTCCCTGAACGGATAGACCCAGTCCTCGAACCAGCGATAGACGGCTGTCATCATGCTGACGTCATCACTCTGCGGCTTCACCCTTCACGCCGATGTCGTTGGCAACAGCGTCATTGGCGGCATCGACCGGACCGTCATCGAGCAGGAACCCGCCCGACTGGCGCTGCCAGAGCTGCGCGTAGAGCCCGCCGCTGGCGACGAGTTCCTCGTGCGACCCCTCCTCGATGACACGGCCCTTGTCGAGGACGACGAGTCTGTCCATCGCCGCGATGGTCGACAGCCGGTGCGCAATGGCGATGACGGTCTTGCCTTGCATGAGCTTGTAGAGATTCTCCTGGATGGCGGCCTCGGCTTCGGAATCCAGCGCCGACGTCGCTTCGTCAAGGATAAGTATCGGTGCGTCCTTCAACATAACGCGAGCAATGGCGATGCGTTGCCGCTGGCCGCCGGACAATTTGACGCCGCGGTCGCCGACATGAGCGTCGAGCCCTTTACGTCCGGTGTGATCCGAAAGCCTGCCGATAAACTCCAGCGCCTCGGCCCGCCCGGCTGCCTCGACAAGCATTTCCTCCGTCGCATCGGGCCGCCCGTAAAGAATGTTGTCGCGCACCGAACGATGCAGCAGCGAAGTGTCCTGCGTCACCATGCCGATCTGCGCGCGCAGCGAATCCTGCGTCACCGAAGCGATCTCCTGGCCGTCGATCAGGATCCGGCCGTTCTCGAGGTCGTAGAACCGCAACAGGAGATTGACCAGCGTCGACTTGCCCGCACCCGAGCGCCCGACAATGCCGACTTTCTCGCCGGGCTTCACCGTCAGCGACAGGTTCTCGATGACGCCCTTCTGCTTGCCATAGTGGAAACGAATGTCGTCGAAGCGGATCTCGCCCTTGGTGACGGCAATGTCCTTCGCCCCCGGCCGGTCTTCGACCAGGCGCGGCAGCGAGATCGAGGCGATGCCGTCTTGCACCGTGCCGATGTTCTCGAACAGGCTCGACATTTCCCACATGATCCACTGCGACATGCCCCACATACGGAGCACGAGGCCGATGACCACGGCGACGGCACCGATCGTCACCGCCTGGCCGAGCCACAGCCACAGCGCCAGCGCCGTCACCGAAAACAGGAGCAGCGCGTTGAGGATATAGAGCAGGCCGTAAAGCACCGTCACCAGCCGCATCGACCGGTAGACCGTGTCAAGGAAGCCTGCCATGCCTTCTCTCGCGAACGTTGCTTCGCGCCGTGCATGGGAAAACAACTTGACCGTCTGGATGTTGGTGTAGCTGTCGACGACGCGGCCGGTCATCGTCGAGCGCGCATTGGCCTGCGCCTCGCCGACCTTGCCCAGCTTCGGGATGATATAGCGCAACAACCCGATATAGCCGAGCAGCCAGACGCCGAGAGGTGCCGCCAGCCGCAAGTCGGCCGACCCGACGATGAACAGCATGCCGAGGAAGTAGACGATGACGTAATTGACCACCTCGATCACCTTGATGACGCATTCGCGCACGGCGAGTGCCGTCTGCATCAGCTTGGTGGCGATGCGGCCGGCGAATTCGTCCTGGTAGAAGCTCATCGACTGCTTCAAGAGATAACGATGCACCTGCCATCGGATGCGCATGGGGTAGTTGCCCATCAGCGTCTGCTGGTTGAGCAAAGAATGCAGCCATACTGTACCTGGCAGCGCGAACAGCACGACGAAGGCCATGCCGGCGAGCTTCCAGCTCTCGGTCTGCAGGAAGGTTTCGCGGTTCTGCCCGGACAGCCAGTCGACGATGTGGCCCATGAAGCCGAACATCCACACTTCCGCGATGGCAATCGCCGTCACCAGCACCGCGTCGACGATGATGTATGGCCAGGCGCCGCGCGTATAGTGCACGCAGAAGGCAACCAGCGTCTTCGGCGGCTCGACCGGTTCCGCTGCGGGGAACGGATCGAGCCTTCTTTCAAACCAGCTAAACATAGTGATGCTCACAAAACTTTTGTCCGCTCATGCGGCGCGGGAAAAATCCCCGGGGCGCTCCGCGTCCCCAGACCGTACGTCGGCGGGGACCGACGGCCCGGAATCACCCGGGCCATCGGTCCTGCTTCGCGCAATATAGGGACTTGCGGGCTTTTCACCGACAGAAGCCTTCGACTGAGCTGACGGCACGCCGCCAGCAGTCCGGTTTTTCGCGCCCGGCCGGATCAGCCGGATGATCCGGCGCACCAGCGACGGCCGGCTGTGGTCGGGAACCGCACGCGAGAAATCGACATCAGGCAACATGCCGCGATGCGGACGCCGGCGCGTCTCGGCATGAACCGCCGACGAATAGGTCTCGCCGACCAGCAACGCCCAGGTCGCCGTCTTGCGTTCGTGCAGGCTTCTTGAACCAGGTATCTTATAGGGATCGAACATCGGTCCGTCCTCCGTGTGAAAATAGACATAAAAAGGCGAAGCAATGTCATCCGCCGGCATTCGGCCGGAGGCACGGATTGCATCCGTCGAGACACGAGGATAGGCCTCGGTCGCGACATGCTCAGCTGGGGCGCTTGGCCCCTTTAACCGGTTGAAAAACATCGCAGGATTCCTTCGAGAGCCGAAAATTGGGTTCGGCGGGAATCGGTGCGATCAGATCTAAAAAATCAGGTAAATCGTCGTACCGAAACCGCCGGAAGGCAGGTAAGCCCACGGGAGGGGCGCTGGATGTGCATGGTCATCATGAAATACCCCTCCATCGGTTCGGGTTGACAATGCGTGCGGTATAATCGACTTCGCAGAAAATGGCCACCCGCAGGTCCAGCAATTTCCAAAACCAGCCACCCGCTGTGGCCGATCTGCCACTTATTAGAAAGACGCGGAAATGAACCACCGTCTCCGCATCGCCCTCTACCAGCCTGACATCGCCGGCAACACCGGAACAATCCTGCGCTTCGCCGCCTGCCTCGGCCTTGGCGCCGACATCATCGAACCAGCCGGCTTTCCGCTCTCCGACAAAGCGCTCAAGCGCGCCGGGATGGACTACCTCGAAATGGCTGCCCTGACCCGGCATGTCGACTGGAACGCCTTCGAAGATTGGCGCAAGGGCCAAGCCTGCCGGCTGGTGCTGCTCACCACCAAAGCCGCGACCCCCTATACGGGCTTCAGCTTCGCCCAAGGCGACATCCTGCTGTTCGGCCGCGAATCCGCTGGGGTGCCGGATCCTGTCCATCAGGCGGCGGATGCGCGGCTGACGATCCCGATGCAGCCGGGCACGCGCAGCATCAACGTCGCGCTGTCGGTCGCCATGGTCGCCGGTGAAGCCATCCGGCAGCTCGGCTAGACCCTTCAACGCGTTGTCGTCATGGCCAACGGCCGTTGCGTCTTGCATCATTCTCACCCAGGCGCACATCGCCTTCTCCTCAATTACCCTATCGACATTTCCTGGCTACAAGCTCAACTTAAGTTGAGGTCAAGCGGAAAATCGAGATGGCTCCGGTAAAGGAATTGACGGTCGGCCAGTTGGCCATGCGCAGCGGCGTGGCGGTGTCGGCGCTGCATTTCTACGAGGCGCGCGGGCTGATCCGCAGCCACCGCACGTCGGGCAACCAGCGGCGCTATGGCCGCGACGTGCTGCGGCGGGTGGCAATCATCCGGATCGCCCAGGAGGTCGGCATCTCGCTGGCCGAGATCGGCGCCGCACTTGAATCGCTGCCAGAAGGCCGTACCCCGACGCGCGAGGACTGGAACCTGTTGTCGACCGGCTGGCGCGACGACCTCGATCGCAAGATCACTCAGCTAAAGAAGCTGCGCGACGGCCTTACCGACTGCATCGGCTGCGGCTGCATGTCGATCGACAAATGCCCGCTGCGAAACAGGGAAGATCGCTTGAGTGCGCAAGGGCCGGGCGCAAGGCGACTGCTTGTGGAATCCTAATCCGCCGCGGGCAGCCGCCGTATGGTGAATTCGATTACGTCGCCCGGCCGCTCGAACCAGCTTTCGATCTCGGTCCAGTAGGCCTGCTTGGGAAAACGCTCGAACCATTCCTTGGCCTTGAGCCGCGCATCCGGGCGCGGCAGGACGAAGGTCTCGCGCAAAAACCCGTCACGCGGCATGCGCTCGCGCTCGGCGCGTGAACGATCGAGCCTTTTCTTCAGGCCATGCAGCGGCGGTCTTGCCGGCGTGCGCATGAAAGAACTCCTGGGCCGAACCAGATGACACTTGACCCTTGCCCCTAAGAGATTAGGGATCGCGCCCGGAAAAGGCTAGTGGTCCGATTCCAACATTCGCCTCCCTAATCCCCAGGCGCCGTTGCGAATGTTGGAATCACAAGGACCGCTAGCAAGTTTATGTTTCTGGTGGAGTTTTCGAATTTGACATTTGCATCGTGCCCTGCGCCACGCTGTGTGCAAATGTCAAATTCACTCCACTAGGTCCTTTGTCGGCCGCGACCGGAGACAGCATTTTGGAACGACCAGAAATACCGGCAGGCCTGCCACCCGACATCGAACAGAAGAAAATGAAGGCTAGGCTCTGGTTCGAGACGCTGCGCGAGCGCATTTGCACAACCTTCGAGCAGATCGAACAGGAACTGCAGGGACCACTGGCCGAATGGTCGCCCGGCAGCTTCGAGAAGACGCCGTGGGAACGCGACAATGGAAAGGGCGGCGGCGGCGCCATGTCGATGATGCGGGGCCGCGTCTTCGAGAAGGTCGGCGTCCATACTTCGACCGTCTATGGCGAATTCTCGCCCGAATTCAGGAAGCAGATGCCCGGCGCCGAGGAAGACCCGAGCTTCTGGGCATCAGGCATTTCGCTGATTGCGCATCCCTGGAACCCCAACGTGCCGGCCGTGCACATGAACACCCGCATGGTCGTGACGTCGCGCCACTGGTTTGGCGGCGGCGCCGATCTGACGCCGGTGCTCGACCGCAACCGCACGGAAGATCACCCCGACACGGTCGCCTTCCATCGAGCCATGCAGTTCGCCTGCGAGAAGAACGCTGCGATCGCCGACCACCCCAAATTCAAGGCCTGGTGCGACGAGTATTTCTATCTGCCGCACCGCCACGAGCCGCGCGGCGTCGGCGGCATCTTTTTCGACTGGCTGCATTCGGGGGAGGAGAAAGGCGGCTGGAATGCCGATTTGAACTTCGTCCAGGATGTCGGGCGTTCTTTCCTTGTCGTCTACGGACACCTGGTTCGCGCCCATTTCAACGAGAACTGGACCGACGACGACCGCGACGAGCAGCTCATTCGCCGCGGCCGTTACGTCGAATTCAACCTTCTTCACGATCGCGGCACCATCTTCGGCCTGAAGACCGGCGGCAATGTCGCTTCGATCCTGTCCAGCCTGCCGCCGGAGGTCAGGTGGCCGTAAAAAATCGGTGAGCGAAACGTGAGCCGCATTGACGTCCCATTCGCCGAATCTGGGCAGCCAATGTGGCATCGCCATTATCTTTTTCGTCTAATAGGCGATTGAAATAAAACGACTATTTGTCGTTTCGGGCCGGGAAGCGCCGGCGGTTCAGTCCCGAACCGCGACACGACGCTACCGGACGGCCCTGAACAAGGCGGAGCATTTTCCAAACGGATGCCCGCATTTCCAGGAGTATTACATGCGAAAGCTCATTGTTTCGGCAGCCGCCGCTGCCCTTCTCGCTTCCGGCTCGATTGCCTCTGCCGCGGTCAAGCACACCACGGGCACGGTCAAGACCTATGATAGCACGGCCATGAGCCTCGTTCTGGACGATGGATCGACCTTTACGCTGCCCAAGACCTTCAAGGATCCTGGCCTGAAGGCCGGCGAAAAGGTCCGCGTTTCCTGGGACATGAGCGGCAAGAACAAGGTTGCCGAGTCCGTCAAGATCGTGAAGTGACCGGGACAAGACCGAACGGTCTCGCCTTTGGCTTAGCCTGACAAGAGGGGCGGAGCAGCGCTGCTCCGCCTTTTTCGCACCACGGCAACCAAAATGGTCGAACCGTGTTATGCTAGCTCCCCCGTGCGTGCCCCCGAAACCGACTGCTGTGACAGGGCGCGGAACAGAGATGGCGGAGCTTCGTGTGCCCATGAGAGGCACAGGCTCCAAGGAGGAAAGGAGAAAATCCCATGAAGGAATTCCATTGCGGCTCGCTGGTTCCCGGCTGTGAGTGGCACACGCGTGCCGGTGAGGAAGCCGAGGTCATGCGCCGCGCCGTCGACCATATGCGCGAGACACATGGCGAAACGGTCATTCGCGAGACGATGATCGAGGCGATCCGCTCGCGCATCGAGAAAGTTCGCGACGCGGCCTGAGCAGTCCTATCTGGCCTTCAAGGCTTCCGCGGCGCGCTCCAGCAGCGCGTCGCGATCGAGCGCAAAGCCGGACCCGATCCATTCCTTTTCCAGGTTTTTCAGGATCGCACCGAGTATTGGCCCCGGCGACGCGCCAAGCGCCGTCAGATCGCCGCCCTTGACTGGGAACACCGGTTTTTCCCATTTCAGCGCAAAAGCGAGCAGGCGCGAAAACCCGCCGGCCTGAACCAGCGCGTCATTGTCCTCGAGAGCCCGCGCTCGCGCCGACGCCAGCGACAGCCGCAGGCGATCGAGAAAACCCTGGCGCTCGCCGGAATAGAGTTTCTTGGCCAGTTCCGCTTCGCTTGTCTTGGGCTCGACGGCAGCCGTCAGCGCCCAGTGGCGCAGGCGCTCCGCCTCAGTGGTCGAAAGTTTCAGCCGCTCGGCCAGTGTCTTCATCCTCGCCGCATCGGGCGGCACGATCGCCTCCAGCCTGAGCAGCGGGTCCGGCGCCCAGCCCAGATCCTTTTCTGTCTTGGTCAGCCCATGAATGGCATCGATGCCCCATTTCTCGCTTTCCGGCAGGGCGCTGGTGAGCACGCCGGCCTGGCGCATCCACAGCAAGGCGCGCGACGGATCTGGGGCCGATAACAACTTCTTCAGCTCGGACCAGATGCGTTCGGCCGAGAGATGGGCGAGACCGTCCTTGAGCCGGGCGCAGGCCTTCAATCCCTCGGCATCGGGCCGACCCTCGCCATACCAGGCGAAAAAGCGGAAGAAACGCAGGATGCGCAGATAGTCTTCGCGGATCCGCTGCTCGGCATCGCCAATGAAGCGCAGCCTTCGTGCCTCGATATCGCCGACGCCGCCGACCAGGTCGACCACCGTCCCGTCAGCCTCCGCATAGAGCGCGTTGATGGTGAAATCGCGCCGTTCGGCGTCGGCCTTCCAGTCGCGGCCGAACGACACTTTGGCGCGGCGGCCATCGGTCTCGATGTCGGCGCGCAGCGTGGTGACCTCATAGGGCGCGCCGCCGGCAATCACCGTGATCGTGCCGTGCTCGATGCCGGTCGGCACTGCCTTGAAGCCCGCCGCCTCGGCGCGGCGAACGGTTTCCTCGGGCAGGCAAGTGGTAGCAACGTCGATATCGGCGACCGGCTGCCCAATCAGCGCATTGCGCACCGCGCCGCCCGCGATGCGGGCTTCCTCGCCGCCCTGCGCCAGCACGGCAAGCAGCCGCTGGAGATGCTTTTCACCCAGCCAGTCGGCCTTGCCCGCCAGCGATATCGGATCACTCAAGCATAGAGCCTTTCATAGAGCGTGCGGATGATGCCGGCAGTGACGCCCCAGATGCGCTGGCCGCCATAGGGCATATCGTAGAAGAACCATTCCAGGTCGTTCCACATGCGGCTGTCCCTGGTGTGGTTGGCCGGATCCATCAGGAACGAAAGCGGCACTTCGAAGGCGGCGTCGACCTCGTCGGAATTGAGCGACAGCGTAAAACCGGGCTCGACGATCGCCAGCACCGGCGCGATGCGATAGCCGCTGCCGGCGACATAATCGGGCATGCGGCCGATGATCTCGATGCGGTCCTGGCCGAGCCCGATCTCCTCGAAGGTTTCGCGCAAGGCCGCTGCTTCCGGGGTCGCATCGGTGGGATCAATGGTGCCGCCGGGAAAAGCCACCTGCCCCGAATGGCTGCGCAGTTTTTCCGCCCGCTTGGTCAAAAGCACGGTCGCATCGCGTCCATGATCGACGACCGGGATCAGCACTGCGGCGTCGCGCAGCGCTTTGAGCTGCGTCAACCGTGGATGGCCGGGGTTGAAGCGATGATCGCCATAATCGTCACCGGCATGGGCTTCAGCTTGCGCCGCGACCCGCGCGCGAAAATCCGCTGTGGAAAACGGCGGCGGCCTCACCTGATCCATCATGCGCTCAGCCGCTTCAGTTTTTCCGCCGGCATGATCGGATAGATTTCGCCTTTCGAGCGCACGGCAAACATCGTCTTGCCGCCGATATCGATCTCCTCGCCATGCTCGACCAGTTCGTACATCACCGGCCGCGCCACCAGCGCTTCCAGCCTCCCGCGCACCAGCACATAGGGCTTCAGGCCGCCGGTCTCGTTCTCGTCGACGAAGCGCAGCGGATGGCCAGGTCCGGCCTCGACGACATCGCCGACATTGGTGCGGAAAGTGATGGTCTGCTCGGCGCCGGCGCCGGAAACATCCATTTCAACCGCGATGAAAGGCGCGTCCACGACGCGGATGCCGACCCGTTCGACCGGCGTCACCAGATAGGTCCTGCCATCCTCGTCCTTGCGCAGCACGCTGGAAAACAGCTGCACCAGCGGCATGCGGCCGATCGGCGTGCCGAGATAGAACCACGTTCCGTCTTGTTTGATCTCCATGTCGAGATCGCCGCAAAAGTCGGGATTCCAGCGCTCCACCGGCGCCGCGCCCTTGCCGGCGCGAGCCGCACGCGAGATCAACGCTTCGAGACCGCGCGCCTCGGTTGCGGCAGCAAGGCTGTGTTCGCGATGTTCGGAGCGTTCCGTCATGGTCACGAAATAGTCACTGTTGTTCCGCTTGTCAGCCTAAGTCTGTGATTTAAATTCATTCGTAGGCGCCAGGCGAAGCCGAATCGCGGCATTCTAAGGCACTACAGTGCAAGCCGGTACTTCCAGCACAAGGATCGATGCGGCATGAGCGTAATGGTCAAGGAAAGCCCAATCAGCGAAAAGGACATGATCGCCCAGGCCGAGACGGCGCTGGCCGATATTTCCAGGGTGCGCGACGGCGTCGGCCGCGTCATTTTCGGCCAGGAAGTGGTGGTCGAGCGCACGCTGGTGGCGCTGCTTGCCGGCGGCCATGCGCTGCTGGTCGGCGTGCCCGGCCTTGCCAAGACCAAGCTGGTCGAAACGCTCGGTGTCGTGCTCGGCCTCGATTCGCGCCGCATCCAGTTCACACCCGACCTGATGCCGTCGGACATTCTCGGCTCAGAGGTGATGGAACAGGACGAGGCCGGCAAGCGCTCCTTCCGCTTCATCTCCGGCCCGATCTTCGCGCAATTGCTGATGGCCGACGAGATCAACCGCGCCTCGCCGCGCACCCAGTCGGCGCTGCTGCAGGCGATGCAGGAATATCACGTCACCATCGCCGGCATTCGCCACGACCTGCCCGCACCCTTCCATGTACTGGCGACGCAAAACCCGCTGGAGCAGGAAGGCACCTATCCCCTGCCCGAAGCGCAGCTCGACCGCTTCCTGATGCAGGTCGACATCCTTTATCCCGAAATCGAGGCCGAGCGGCGCATTCTGCTCGAAACCACCGGCATCGAGGACGCCAAGGCGCAAAACGTCCTGCAGCCGGCGCGGCTGAGGGAAATCCAGACGCTGATCCGCCGTATGCCGGTGCCCGAAAGCGTCGTCGACGCCATCCTCAAACTGGTGCGTTCGGCGCGTCCCGGCCAGGGCAATGCCGAGACCGACAAGCATGTCGCCTGGGGTCCCGGCCCGCGCGCCAGCCAGGCGCTGACGCTGTGCGCCCGTGCGCGCGCGCTTTATGACGGGCGGCTGGCGCCGTCGGTGGACGACATCCGCGCGCTGGCCGAACCGGTGCTGCAGCACCGCATGGCGCTGACCTTTGCCGCCCGCGCCGAGGGCACGACCGTGCGCGACGTGGTAGCGAAACTGGCCAAAGGAATCTGATGGCGAGTATCGGCGAAGTCCAGGCACCGGCAGCGACGCGCGACGCGCTCGCCAGGGGCCGCTTGCGGGCTTCGCTGGTGCCGGACCTGCTGGTCGAGGCGCGCCGTATCGTCAATACGGTAATTGCCGGCTGGCATGGCCGCCGCAAGCGCGGCATCGGCGAGAATTTCTGGCAGTTCCGCCCCTATGTCGAGGGCGATTCCTCGCGCATCGACTGGCGCCGTTCGGCCCGCGACGACCACACCTATGTGCGCGACCGCGAATGGGAAGCAGCCCACACGGTGTGGCTTTGGGCCGACCCCTCGCCCTCCATGCTCTACAAATCGACTGGCGCCAGCGTTTCCAAGGAATCGCGCGCGCTGGTGCTGGCGCTGGCCATGGCCGAACTTTTGTCGCGCAGCGGCGAGCGCATCGCATGGCCCGGCCTGACAGATCCGTTCACCGCCCGCAACGGCGCCGAGCGCATCGCAGCGCAATTGATGCACGCCGCGGACCTGCCAGCAAAGCCTGACCTGTCCGCCATCCGCCGCTTCTGCGACATCGTCGTCGTGAGCGATTTCCTCGACCCGGTCCAGGAGACCATGGAATGGCTCGATGTGCTGGCGCGGCATGGCGTGCGTGCGCATCTGATCGAGGTTGCCGATCCGGCGGAGGAGACCTTTCCTTATGCCGGCCGCACCGAATTCACCGATCCCGAGACCGGCGACAAGTTGACCGCCGGCCGCGCCGAAATGCTCGGCGACGAATACCGCCTGCTCTACACCGCCCGCCGCCAGGAGATGGCCAGCTGGTGCAAGCGCCTCGGCTGGAGCTATACCGTCAACCACACCGACCGCCTCGCTTCCGAGGCGCTGGTGCGCATCCACATGGCGATGACCGCCGATGGCGCATTCGTGGGAAGGGCCGGCGCATGAGCTGGCTGCCGCTCTCCTTTGGCGCTCCCATGGTGTTGTGGGGCCTGCTGGCGCTGCCGGTGATCTGGTGGCTGCTCAGGCTCACACCGCCCAAGCCGCAGTCCGAAATGTTTCCGCCGCTGAAGATCCTCGCTCGCGTGCTGAAGCGCGAGGAAACGCCGCAGCAGAGCCCGTGGTGGCTGACGCTGCTGCGGCTGTTGATGGCAGCCCTTGTCGTCGCGGCATTAGCCGAACCCGTTTTCAATCCGCGCGAAAAATTGCCGGCCGAGGGCGCCGCCCTGGCGCTCGTCATCGACAATGACTGGGCGAGTGCCGCCGACTGGGGCAAGCGCGTCGCCACCGCCCAGCGGCTGATCGCCGATGCCGGTTCGAACGGCGTACCGGTCGTCATCGCCTTCACCGCCGAAAAGCCGAACGCCGAGATCGGCCCCTTCGATGCGGCGGCTGCCCTCGACCGGCTGCGCGCCGCCAAGCCGAGGCCGATCCCGACCGACCGACCCGCTGTCTATGCCCGCGTCGCCGGCGTGCTGGAAACCTTGCCCGGCGCCAGCGTTGCCGTTCTCGTCGACGGCCTTGCGGCAAAGGGCGACGAGGCCGCCTTCAACACACTGCTGTCGAAAAACGCCGCCCGTGTCGTCTGGGCCAATTCCGACCGGCTGGCGCTGACTGGGCTCACTGGCGCCGAAAATCAGGTCGACGGCTTCGCCCTGACCGCCATCCGCGCGCCCGGCGATCCGGCGCCGGCACAAGTCACCGCCGGCGCCTTCGACGATAAGGGCCGCCGCATCGCCGACGCGACGCTGACCTTCGCGCCGGGTGAGACTACTGCCACCGGCACGATGGCGGTGCCGTTCGAACTGCGCAACGACTTCGCCTCGATCGCGCTCGACGGCGAACGCCAGGCAGGTGCGGTGCGCGTGCTCGACGAAAGCTCCAAGCGCCGCCGCGTCGGACTTTTATCGCAGGCCGAGGCCGACCAAGCGCAGCCGCTTCTGTCGCCGCTCTATTACATCAGGCGCGCGCTGCAGCCTTTCGCCGATCTGGTCGAACCGTCGAGCGTCGATCTCGCCGACGCCATCCCGCAGCTTCTCGACCAGAAGCCGGCGATGATCGTCATGGCCGATATCGGTACCATTCCGCCACAGGTCCATCAGCGGCTGGTCGACTGGGTCGACAATGGCGGCACGCTGGTGCGCTTTGCCGGTTCGCGGCTGGCCGCCGCCGGCAATGACGATGATCTGTTGCCGGTCAGGCTGCGCACCGGCGAGCGCTCGCTTGGCGGCGCGCTGTCATGGACGACGCCACAAGCGGTGACCGAATTCCCGAAGAACGGCCCGTTCGCCGACCTCGCACCGCCGGCCGAGGTCACGGTGAGCCGGCAGGTGTTGGCCGAACCGACGCCGGACATCGTCGAGCGCACCTGGGCAACGCTTGCCGATGGCACCCCGCTGGTGACCGGGTTGAAGAAGGGCAAGGGCACGCTGGTGCTGTTCCATATCACCCCGGAAGCGACATGGTCGACGCTGCCGATCTCCGGCAGCTTCGTCGAGATGCTGCGGCGCATCGTGCAGCTGTCGCGCAACCAGGGTGCGGCGGTTGCCAACGCCGAAGCCGCTGCTACGTCGCTGGCGCCTTATCGCATGATAGCCGCCGACGGCACTTTGGTGCCGCCGACGCCGGACGCGCGACCGCTGGTCCCCGGCGCCGGCTCGCTGCCGGTGACGTTCGAGAACCCGCCCGGCCTCTATGGCTCGGAAACCGGCGTTTTCGCCCACAATCTGCTCGACCCGGCCACCGCCTTCGCGCCGCTGGTGCGCCCGCAATTCACAGTGCCGGTGACCAATATCCAGTACGCTTTCGATGAATCGCGCGACCTCAAGGGATCGCTGGTCACAGCGGCACTTGTGCTTCTGCTGCTCGACACGCTGGCGGTGTTCTGGATGGGCGGGCTGATCTCGCGCCGGCCGCGCCGCGCCCGATCGGCCGCGGCAACGACAACTGCGCTGCTGCTTGGCCTTGGCATGCTGTTTGGCCATGCCGACCTCGCCCGCGCCGACGACGCCAAGCCCGGCGATGCCGCCGCTATCGAGGACATTGCCAAGACCCGCATCGCCTATGTGCTGACCGGTGTGCCCGGTGACGATTCGATCAGCCGCGCAGGGCTCGAAGGCTTGACCCGCTTCCTGATCGAGAAGACCGCGCTCGAGCCGGGCGCGCCGGCGGGCGTCGATATCTCGAAGGACGAGCTTTCCTTCTATCCGCTGATCTACTGGCCGATCGATCCCTCCGCGCCGATGCCGAGCCAAGCCGCGATCGCCCGCATCGACGCCTATATGCAGCAGGGCGGCACGGTGCTGTTCGACACGCGCGACCAGTTCGCCAACGGCATCGGTGCGGATTCGGCGAGCCCGGCGACGGAACGGTTGCGCGACATTCTCGGCAATCTCAACGTGCCGCCGCTGGAGCCGGTGCCCGCCGACCATGTGCTGACCAAATCCTTCTTCATCCTGCCCGAATTTCCCGGCCGCTTCTCCGGCAGCCCGCTCTGGGTGGAAGCCTCGCTCGAGGCCAGCAATGCCGAGAATCGGCCGGTACGCGTCGGCGACGGCGTCTCGCCGATCCTGATCACCGCCAATGATTTTGCCGGCGCCTGGGCCGTCGACGAGAATGGTGACCCGCTTTTGCCGACCGTGCCATCGGATCCGATGCAGCGCATCTATGCGCTGCGCGCCGGCGTCAACATCATGATGTACATGCTGACCGGCAACTACAAATCCGACCAGGTGCACGTGCCGATCCTGCTCGAACGGCTGGGGCAGTAAGCCTATGAACTGGTCGATTTCCTTCGAACCGCTGCTGTCCTGGCCCTTGCTGGCTTTGGTGCTCGCACCGCTGCTGGTGCTGGCGGCTGTCGGCTTGTGGTTTCGCCAGCGCGGCGCGATCTTCCGCTTCGCGGCGCTGATTGCGCTGGGCGCAGCACTCCTCAATCCGGTCTTCCTCGATGAGGAGCGCGAGGCGCTGAAGAGCGTCGTTGCCGTCATCGTCGACCGCAGCCAGAGCCAGGATATCGGCGACCGGACCAAACAGACCGACGAAGCGCTTGCCGGCTTGCAGCAGCGCCTTGGCCGCTTCAAGCAGTTCGACGTCCGCGTCGTCGAGGCCGGCAAGTCGGAAGCTGCCGACGAGCTCACCGAGACCAAGCTTTTTGCAGCGCTTGAAGGCGCCTTCCGCGACGTGCCGCCCTCGCGCATCGGTGGCGCCATCATGATCACCGATGGCGAGGTGCATGACGCACCGGCCGCCCCCGACTTCAATGCGCCGCTGCACGCGCTGATCACCGGCAACGAGCACGAGAAGGACCGCCGCATCCGCTTCGAGAACGCGCCGCGCTTCGGCCTCGTCGGCAAGCCGCTCGACATGACCTACCGCGTCATCGCCACCGACGGCGAAACCGGCCCGGTCGATGTCCGCGTCTCGGTCAATGGCGAGCAGGTCGCGGTCGAAGAGGCGACCATCGGCCAGGCGATGCCGCTGCAGGTGACCATCCCCGGCGCCGGCCGCAACATCGTCGAACTCTCCATTGACCGCGAGCCGGGCGAACTGACCGACGCCAACAACCGCGCCATCGCGCTGATCGACGGCATCCGCGAGAACTTGCGCGTGCTTTTGGTTTCCGGCGAACCGCATGCCGGCGAGCGCACCTGGCGCAATCTGCTGAAATCCGACGCCTCGGTCGATCTCGTCCATTTCACCATTCTGCGGCCGCCGGAAAAGCAGGACGGCACGCCGATCAACGAACTGTCGCTGATCGCCTTCCCGACCCGCGAGTTGTTCGTCGAGAAGATCAAGGATTTCGATCTCATCATATTCGACCGCTACCAGCACCGCGACGTGCTGCCGATCCTCTATTACGACTACATCTCCGAATACGTCGAAAAGGGCGGCGCGCTGCTGATCGCCGCCGGGCCGGAATATGCCGGCGACTCCTCGATTGCCCGCACCCCGCTAATGTCGTCGCTGCCGGCAATGCCGACCGGCGAAGTCATCGACAAGGCCTTCTATCCGCGCCTCACCGATCTCGGCCAGCGCCATCCGGTGACGCGCGGCCTCGACGGCTCGGCGACCGAGCCGCCGCACTGGAGCCGCTGGTTCCGCACCATCGGCGTGCAGAACCCCGAAGGCGAAGTGGTGATGAAGGGCGCCGACAACCGCCCGCTGCTTCTGCTCGATCATAAGGGCGAAGGCCGCGTCGGCATGCTTCTGTCCGATCAGGGCTGGCTATGGGCGCGCGGCTTCGAGGGTGGCGGGCCGCATGTCCAGCTTTACCGCCGCATCGCCCACTGGCTGATGAAGGAACCTGAACTCGAGGAAGAGCGGCTGACCGCCGACGGCCGCGGCATGATGCTGGAAATCCGCCGCCAGACGATGAGCGACGATCCCGGCCCGGCGCAGGTGATCACCCCTTCGGGCAAGGCGCTGATCGTGAAGCTGGAGAAGTCCGAACCCGGCGTTTTCCTGGGCAGCATCGAGACAAAGGAGATCGGCCTCTACCAGATCGGCAATGGTGACCTGACCGCACTCGCCCATGTCGGCCCGGTCAACGCGCCGGAATTCTCCGACGTCGTCTCTACCGAGGACCGGTTGAAGGCTCCGACTGAGGCCACCGGCGGCAGCGTGCGCCGGCTGGCGGCCTCCTCCACCCTTGGCCAGCTCACCGGCAGTGTCGCCCTGCCCTCCATCGTCCCGGTCCGCGCCTCCGGTGCGGCCTCGGGCGCAGACTGGATCGGCCTGCGCAGCACCGACGACAGCGTGCTCAAAGCCGTCTCGCGCGTACCCTTGTTCGGCGGCTTCCTCGGCCTTTGCCTGCTGCTGCTGGCCATGGGCGCGATGTGGTATAGAGAAGGAAGGTGATGCCTTCTCCCCGTCACTATACGGGGAGAAGGTGCCGGCAGGCGGATGAGGGGCAGAGCGAGCCTGAGATTGTTGGCAATCTCCTCGGCCCGCGCAAGCGAACTGTCATCGACCTCAGCGCCGCCCCTCATCGCCCTGCCGGTGTCCAGCCGATAGATGGGTAACACTTTGAACCGGATACATAGGTGACACTTCTCTCCCCCTATGCGTCCGCCGCAGCGCCAAGC